>CAMWZB010000058.1 GCA_947178655.1 uncultured Porphyromonadaceae bacterium | reverse complement strand
GTTCTGCACCTTGACTGCGGTGAGTGTCATGTCCAGCACAAGGCCGTTGGCAGGCGTACCGGGGACCACAATCCAGTCGCCGACATGTATCATGTCGTTCTCCGACATCTGGATTCCGGCCACGAAGCCGAGAATGCTGTCCTTGAACACAAGCATCAGCGCCGCTGCGAATGCGCCGAGTCCGGTGAGCAGCATCGCCGGCGAGCGCTGCACGATGATCGACACCACGATGATGAATATCACTATCCATGTGATGCCCTTGGCCACATTCTCTATGCCCTTTACGGGTATCTTTCTGGCGTTGTCGTGAGTATTGAAATAGGCAAAGCCGAAGTTGTAGACGGCACATAGCGCTATGCCGAAAGCAATCAGAACATATATGCCCGCCACACGATACAGTATGCTCAGAGCATGATGGTCGGATGTCAGCGCGAATGGAGCCAGAGCCATCACCACAAGCGGAGGCACTATGTAGCAGCATTTCTGAAGAGTCTTGCGCTCCAGCAGCATCTTCCATAGCTCACCCTTGCGCATCTTCATGATTTTACGCAGACCATAGTAGATGACTTTCTGAAGAAGCCATCCGATGACGAATGCTATGGCGACCACAATGACGAGATATACAGTTTCTTCCGTGCGGAAGTCATGCCCCAGCCCACACCACGAAGCCACACGGTTGATGACATCGAGCAACCAGTTTGCAACAGTATGAGCTGTCTCAGAAGGAGCCGGATGAAGCGAGTTTTCTATAGGAGTTTCCATAATAAAGCCGTAGTCGAAACGTTTATAGTTATCTAACAACCGAACCTCCCTCTCGGGTCATTCCCAAGACTTCAGTTCGTCTAAAATTCCTAAAAATTAAAAGAGTTTAACACTTTTGGGTCTTGACGTAATCTAAAATTTAGCTAACTTTGCATCACAATACGTGACCGAAGTTAGTTTATCGACGAGCTACAAGTCTCACACGGATTCTCTCCAAGGGCATCGTAAGCGACTTCAGTCACCACCAAGGCCAGTCATGGCCTCGATGGTTTTTTTATGCTCAGAAAAGAATGGACATTAAATAGTTGTTTTATAGATAATTGTGTATTAGAGACGGGGCGTCGTGATGACAGCTCCGTTTTCTGTGTATATACGTTCCCCTGTGTATGCTCCGCGCGCATCCCGGAGATGATGCCCATTCATGCCGAAAGGGTCGCGCACCTCTTCGGCGAGCGACCCTGATAATATGGCTTGGCAAGAAATTAGAACTTCAGTTTGAAACCGACCTGGACAAGGCCCTGGGCGCCGAATCCGAGTTCGCCGAACATGGCCCACTGCCGGTTGATGTCCACCTGTGCGCCGACAGGCACAATCTGGAAGGCACAGTAGCTCTTGGTGTAGGCATCATCTCCGCGAGGCTGCATGTAGCTGAACTCAACGCCGAGGCCGAGTTTGCCATAGAGCGATATAATGCTGTTCGAATAGTAGTGGTAGCGGCCATTGAGCATGACTGCGTGATAAGCTATATCGGAGTGATGAGCGCCTCTGGTGGTGGTCGAAGAGAATGTATATGACGGGCCAATCCACAGATTGCGGGCCACGCGGAAATTCAGGCCGGCATTGAGTGCGCCCCAGGCATTGTTGACATGGTCCCAGCCGTCTTTCATATCGGTGGCATCCATCTGGGTATATGCTCCATAGGACACGGAGAGTTCGGCTTTCTGAGCATTCATTGAGAATACCGACGATAGGCCGAGCACGGCAGCTGCAATAAGTGTTTTGAATGATTTCATATGCGTTTTGTTGATGAATTAATAGTCTGTCAAAAGGTGTTGCCGGATTTATAACCCCGACGCGCTCGTGAAAGTTCAGCAGACATCTAATATTTTCGGCTGCCGAGACGTTATATACCTGTAATGTTCTTGACTGACATATGAAAAGCATAACGAAAGAAATAGAGACTCATCCATGGCCGCCATTCATCCCTGAAGGCGCCAGAGTCCTCATCATGGGCACCTACCCTCCGGGCAGCCATCGGTGGAGCATGGATTTTTTCTATCCCAACCGCACAAACGACTTCTGGTACATGATGGGACTGATATTCATGGGCGACCGCACGGCGCTGACCGATGCCTCAAACAAGAGCTTCCGGCTCGACGAGATAAAACGTCTGCTGACCGAGCGCGGCATCGCTCTGGGTGATACCGGCTACCGCATCCACCGGCAGAAAGGCAACGCCTCTGACAAATATCTCGAGATCATCGAGCCTATCGACCTGACGTCGACTCTCCGGCTCATGCCCGAGTGCCACACACTGGCCACCACCGGCGAGAAAGCCGCCGGAGTGATAGCCGAGCTCACCGGAAGCGGGATACCCCGTATGGGACAGCATGTCGAGACGAGCTTCGGCGGACGCGGGCTGACCGTGTGGCGGATGCCGTCGACTTCGCGCGCATATCCCCTCCCGCTGGCATCTAAAGCCGAGTACTACACTCAGTTGTTCAAAAGCGTCGGAGCACTCTGAGCGGCAGACTGCAAAATCACATTCTGCTACAAAGAGCCAATTTCGATGGTATTTTCACAACTTTTTTGTGACACTTTTATCAGAAAAGACGGCGAATATTAAAAATAATTTTCTAAATTTGCCGGAGATAACATAACTACTTTGAATATGGACAATGAAATTGACTGGGCACACCTGCCTTTCGGTTACTATCCCACTGACTACAACCTCCGCTGTACGTACCGCGACGGCAAATGGGGACCCATCGAAGTATCTCAGGATGAAACCATAAACATCCATATGGCCGCCACCACCCTCCACTACGGCCAGGAGATATTCGAAGGCCTGAAGGCATTCAGAGGTGCTGACGGAAAAATCCGTATCTTCCGACTGCGCGACAATGCCAAGCGCATGCGCGAATCGGCCCGAGGCCTGCTGATGGAGCCTGTACCCTACGAAATATTCGAGGAAATGTGCGTCCGCGCCGTCAAGCTGAACGAGCGCTTCATCCCACCCTACGGCAGCGGCGCGTCTCTCTACATACGTCCGCTCGAGATAGGCCTCTCGCCCCGTATCGGTGTCAAGGAAGCCGACGAATATCTCTTCATCGTCATGGTGACCCCCGTAGGCCCATACTTCAAGACGGGCTTCCGCAATACAAATATCTGCATCATGCGCCAGTACGACCGCGTGGCTCCTCAGGGCACAGGTCGCTGGAAAGTGGGCGGCAACTACGCCGCATCGCTCGGAGCCGGGCACAAGGCTCATGAGCTGGGCTACTCAGCTGTGCTCTACCTCGACCCGAAAGAGAAGAAGTATCTCGACGAGTGCGGCCCCGCCAATTTCTACGCTATCAAAGACGGAAAATACATCACTCCGAAATCCGACTCTATCCTCCCGTCAATCACCAACATGAGTCTGATGGAACTCGCCCGCGAGATGGGCATGGAAGTCGAGCAGCGACAGATAACGGTGGACGAACTTGACACCGTGTCGGAAGCAGCCGCCTGCGGAACTGCTGCCGTATGCTCGCCCATAGGCGAAATTGACGACCTCGACACAGGCCGCAAATACATCATATCGAAAAACGGCGAACCCGGCCCCGTCACAACGGAGTTCGTACGCCGCCTGAACGCCATCCGCCACGGCGAGGAGCCTGACACCCACGGATGGATAACCATTGTAGAATAAGTCAACCGCAACCATACGACGAATGAGCAGTACTTTCGACTGGCAGACATTCATTGACAGCACATATCCCGCCGGCCTCAAAGTCGGCGGGATTTTGCTTGCGCACAGCAGGGCCGTGGCACTCGAAGCTCTCGACATAGCCCGGCGTCTCAATCTGCCGCTTGACCCCGAAGTGATCGAGACAGCAGCCATGCTCCACGACGTGGGCATAATCCGCACCAATGCGCCCGGCATAGGATGCTACGGGTCGGCGCCCTATCTGTGCCACGGAATCATCGGAGCCGACATGCTCAGGAAAGCAGGCGCCGATGAGATATACGCCCGCGTGGCCGAGCGCCACACGGGTGCCGGACTGACGCAGGCAGAGATAGCAGCCCGCTCGCTTCCGCTTCCGGCTGACCGCAGCTATATGCCCGAAACCCTGCTGGAGCGACTCGTGTGCTACGCCGACTGCTTCTACAGCAAGAGCGGCGACATGCGGCGCAAACCGCTCGAGCGCGTGGAGCGCTCGATGGCCGGATTCGGCGAGGCTGTCCTCGACCGTTTCCGCGAACTGCACCGCGAGTTCGGCCCCGGAGCCGCGCCCGTACGGTGACGCTCACTCACGGTGCACATACTTCCGACCGCCCTTTATGTATAGCTGTCCCTCTGCAGGGACGGCTATCTTTCTGCCCGTCAGGTCGTAGACCGCGGCGTCGGAGTCTGCCGCGCTGCCGGCAGTCACGCCGATGATGCCCGATACGGGGATGTCGGGGTCCTCGATGATGTTGCGGAACGTGTACCAGCCGTCGGCCTCGCGGTAGGCGTCGCCGCATCCCACGGGCACGTGGAGGGGCACGTCGCTGAGGGCGTGGGTGTCGGAGTTAGATACGGGGCCGAAAGGCGACTTCGCCGAACCGCGCGGCCCGCATACGGGAGGCACGGCCGACATACAGTAGATGGCCGAGGGGCGTCCGTCGGCAGCGAAGCAGTCGTCGCCGAGTTCTTTGACCGAGGAGGGTATAGTGAGAGTTTTCGCAAACTGAGTCCGACTGAAAGCCCCGTTGCCTATGCGCTCAAGGCCTTCGGGAAGTGTAGGTATGACAATTCCGGTGCTTGCGAAGGCTCCGTTCCCGATTGTCCTTACCGTAGACGGGATATTGACTTCCTCCAGCTCATGGTTGTACCCGAAAATCTCGTTCGGGATAACTTCCAGGCCTTCGGGCAGTGTGGCTCTGCGCAGGCTGTTGCAGCCACAGAACTGGCGTTCGCCCGAGAAAGTGCAGGGCACGGTGATGATGACCTCCTCGATGAATGTGCCCGAGAAGGCATCCGACCCGATTTCGAGCGGAGCGCTGTCCGCGGAGTCTGACCTGTCGGGGAAGCTGACAGACGACAGCATTGTGCCGTTGAATGCCCACTCGCCGATTTTTCTCAGGCCGTGAGGAAGTACGACTTCCGATATTTTCTTACATCCGAAAAAGGCCTTGTCGCCTATGGTCAGGAGTGAGTCGGGGAGTATGCAGGGATTGAGGTCGAGATTGATGCAGCTGTAGAAAGCAACCTCGTCTATCGCGCGGAGGGTGGATGGCAGTTCAATCGACTGCAGGTTGACGGCATATTCGAAAGCATCTTCACAGATTCGGGTGACACCTTCGGGCAGGATTATGTTGCGCAACCTGCATACACTGATATAGTCGGCATCGGGATCGACCTGCATGCTGCCCTTGAAGAAGGCGCGGTAGGGCACTTCGCCGTCGGCCACCTCTGCGTTTTTCAGGTTTATGGCGCTGAGCCGTCCGTAGAACGTGCCCTTCCACATCGTAGTGAAGTCGTCGGCGTTGACCGGTCCGCGCACCACGAGCGAGTCAATCTCGTAGAGGTCGTCCTTGATGATTTCTTCAAGCTGTCCGACTTCCGATACGGTCACGTCGCGCCACTCTACAAAGTCGTGTTCTTCCCTGTCTTCCTGCGGCAGGACGAACTTGGTTCTTCCCAATTCAGGCGAATTGAGGCGCCCGGCTGCAGCGGCGCCGGTGGATAGGGTCAGCGCTGCGAGCAGTATCGCGAGCACCCCCGCTTTTTTGATGGAGTAGAACTTTTTCATAAGTGAATAGAAGTTTATATGGCGCTGTGTCAGGATGCGTTTCTGTGGTCCGCAATTCTGACACAGCGTCCATCGAGTGAGTATTAATGGAGAGTCAGCTTCTTTTGGTCAGTGACTTCCTGATTTATCGAGTAATTCACGACGTAGATGCCTGTTTTCAGGTCACCGGTGCTGATGTCTAAGGCTGATGTACCTTTCGAGACAGGGACTGTAAGCCTTTCGTTCGTATCTATAAGAGAAGTAATTGTCACTTCCGCACCTTCAGGAGCGGGATTCTTAAGGGTGATGTTGATCTGGTCTTTCTCTGAAGATTCCGAAACGAATTCCATGCCATGGAACGGCTCGACGGAGATTTCGTCGGTCACTACCTCACCTTCCGGTGTGCCTGCGATGACTGTATAGACATTGTCCTCCAGCTTCGGCACGACACTTACGGATGCTTGCCTGCTGATGACGTCACCATTCTTATTGAGCCATTTGATATAGGAATAATCTCCGGCATCATTGACGGACAACTTCATCCCGGCATCTTCATTCTCGGGAGTGATGCTTATAGAGCGTGTCTGAGACATGGCAGGAACCTCTACAACGAATGTCTCTCCACCGACGATATTACCCTCCTCATCCTTTTGAATCAGGTCGAAAGAATATGTCTTGGCCGATGAATCGAATCTTATGAAGTTGAAGTTCATGCTCACAATATCGAAT
>CAMWZB010000057.1 GCA_947178655.1 uncultured Porphyromonadaceae bacterium | reverse complement strand
AGATCTACACCTATTAAGTCGTCGGCAGCGTCAGATGGGTATCAGAGACAGGTAGAGGGTTATGCTTCGCCTGACGGCCGTGTGAGTTCGAATCTGGCGCTTGCACAGCGCCGTACGGATGCTCTTTCGCGCTGGCTTGTGGAGGAGTGCGGTGTCGATCCGGTGCTGGTGGACCGCCGTCAGTCTGCGATAGCGTGGGACGATTTCCGCCGAGCGATATCGGCGAGCGGTCTGTCAGAGTCGGGCCGAATACTTGAAATCTGCGGGGAGGGTTCTGATGATTCTCAGGCTGATGTGTGGCGCAGGATGTCGCGACTGAAGAGTCTTGAGGGCGGTCGTGTGTGGCGTATACTTGCCCGTGATATTTTCCCGAAGCTGCGGCGGTCGGTGTCGGTGCTGGTGACTGTGCGTCGCGAGCTTCCGGTGTCTGTACCGGAAGAAGTTGCCGTCATCGAGCCTTCTGAAGAGCGTTCGGTAACGGACGAGTGTGTGCCGGAACAGTCTGCGCCCGAGCCTGCGCCTGCGGTTGCTGAATCTGAAGAAAGTGCTGCTGCGCCGGAGTGCGTGCGCGGCTGGCATGTGTCGACTAATATGCCTGCACTGGGGATGTTCATCGTCAATGCGGCTGTTGAATATGATTTCGCCTGCCGGTGGTCGGGGGCGGTGTCGGTGTACTATTCGGCGTGGAACTACTGCACGTCGACCCGTAAGTTCCGTACGTTCATATTCAGGCCTGAAGTGCGGTATTGGTTTTCGGACGGTCACCGCGGTTTTTTCGCAGAAGGGCATGTGGCGATGTCGTCATACAATTTCGCTCTGAGCGGATGGCGCTACCGCATACAGGATGCTGACGGGACTCATCCCGCACTTGGCGGCGGCCTCGGTCTTGGTTGGCGTCTTCCGCTGTCGCGCAATGGCCGCTGGTCGGCCGAGGCGCAGATAGGGGCGGGCTGCTATGCGCTTAAGTATGACCGCTTCGAGAACTGTCCGAACGGACAGCTTGCCGATACGCGTAGCCGTACGTGGTTCGGGATTGACAATGTGGCAGTATCGATAGTCTATAATTTCTGATGATGATGGGGTTTAAGGCTGCGATATACAGGTGTTTCCTGACGGGCTATCTTCCGGCTGCAATAGTGGCGGCGCTGCTGTGGTCGTGCGATGTTCATGAATTCCCGAGGAAGTCGGAACATAAGCGTCGGCTTACGGTGGAGCTTGTTTTCGAACATGAGCTTCCGTTCTACCAGCTTGTGGAGTACGACCGCAACGGGACTGTCGTGCGCGCCCGGACGGCGGAGTATGAGCGCCGCTATGTACTGAAGGCTTACAGCAGGTCGCGAGGTGAGCTGTCGCGGAGCGAGGAGGCCGTGTGGACATTCACCGGCGACTCGTCGGACCCCGGAGATGCGGTGTTCGATATCGATATGCCAGAAGGGGAGTATACGCTGATGGTGTGGAGTGACTTCATCGATGCCGGCAGCGGTGCTGACAAACACTACATAACGTCGGATTTCGCCGAGATATCGCTTGCCGACCGCGACCGGCATCCGGGTTCGGATGATACGCGCGATGCCTTCAGGGGAACTGCAGATGTGGCAGTGACTGACAGTAAGGTGAGCATACGGATGGAGCGCCCTCTTGCGAAGTATACTTTCATCAGCACGGATCTGGATGCGTTCCTTGACTCTCGCGGTCTTTTGGTGAAAGAAGAGCGTGGCGTGGCGGAGTCTGACAGCCGGGATCCGAGCCGAGCTATCGACCTGTCGTCGTACGGGGTGCGAATCACTTATCCTCAATATATGGCGAGGTCTTTCAATATGTTCACGAACCGTCCTGCCGACTCCTGGGTGGGAGTGAGCTATGAGTCAGACCTCAGGGTGATCGACGGCAATCATGCCGAGGTCGGCTTCGACTATGTGTTCGTCAACAGCCACGATACGTCGGTGAATGTTTCGGTCGAGATTTATGACCGCTCAGACGGGACAGTCCTTGCTCGCCTGAGGCCGGTCGATGTGCCGCTTTCGCGGTCGAAGCATACTTATGTGACCGGGCCTTTCCTGACGGCTACTGCCGGCGGCTGGGCCGGAATCAACCCGGATTTCGAGGGTGAGTTCAATATATGGATACAGTGATTTTCGATAAACCATAAAAAGAGACAATACAACCAATTACATTATACACAATAAGCACTTTAATTCAAAACGATGAAACGAATCTTATCTTACGTTCTTGCATCGACGCTTCTGGCAGGTTTTGCCACGTCGTGCTCAGAAGAAATGCCGGTCACTCCCGAAACGGGCGGCGGAGTGACATTTGCAGTGAATGTGCCCGCACAGATGGTGTCGCGCGCCTTCAGCGACGGTCATACGGCTACGCGCCTGAGCTACTATGTCTATGATGAGGATGCCTCATCGACGAACATCGCCGCTCTAAACGGAACGGCTACCTTCGATGCCGAGCTCAAGGCTACGGTGAGCCTGAGTCTGGTGAGCGGCAAGAGCTACTCTGTAGTGTTCTGGGCCGACGCTCCGTCAGACTCTCCCTACAGCTATGATGCAGACACAAAAGACGTGACCGTGACCTACGGCGGAGTGTCGCAGGACGAGAGCCGTGATGCGTTCTACGCGTATCGCGCGACCTTCAAGGTGAGCGGTCCGATGAATGAGACGATAACCCTGACCCGTCCCTTCTCGCAAATCAATATCGGTACGTCGAATACCGACTATGCGGCAGCCGAGGCCGGCGGACTCAAGGCCGAGGCTACGGCTGTGACGGTGAAGGGTGTGTACGGGAAGCTGAATCTGTCGACCGGCGAAGTGTCGGACGCGACCGAGGCGACGTTCACGGTGGCCGGAATTCCGGCAGATACGGAGGCGTTCCCGTATAAGCCTGCGGAGTACAAGTATCTGGCTATGAACTATGTGCTTGTAGGTGCCGACAAGTCAACGGTGGATGTAGAGTTCGCAGTGCCTGACACGAAGTATGCGGGAGCAACGTTTGCCGCCGTGCCTGTGCAGCGCAACTACCGGACCAACATCTTCGGAAATCTGCTGACCGAGCCGGCTGACTTCAATGTAATCATCAATCCTGACTACGAGACTCCGGACTATGACTTCGACGTGAAGGGTGTGAACAAGGTGGATGAAAACACTTATGAGATCTATTCTTCCGCCGGCATCGAGTGGCTTGCCGCTCAGGTGAACGGAGGCACGGATGAGTTCGAGGGCAAGACAGTCTATCTGACTGAAGACATCGACATGAGCGGTGTGGCGCACAAGCCTATCGGTCAGATTCCGTCGAACGGCCAGCCTGACGAGGCTAATAACTTCAAGGGTGTTTTCGACGGTCAGAACCACACTATCAGCAATCTGAGCGTGACCGACCACTCCGCAGGCTTCGCTACGGCCGGTCTTTTCGGCACGATCCGTGATGCCGTCATCAAAAACATCGTTCTTACTGACGTGAATATCAGCTCGACCCACTATGCCGGTGCTGTGGCCGCACATATGTACGGCTACCACCACTCGAGTGTCATCGAGAACTGCCATGTGAAGGGCGGCACTATCGTGTCGACTCCCGAGCAAGTGAACGGCGCCTGGGACAATGGCGACAAGGTGGGCGGCATCGTCGGTTATGCTCAGAAGTGGGCCGACGGATCAGGCATCAAGAACTGCTCTGTGGACGGTGTGACTATCTCGGGCTACCGCGATCTCGGCGGTCTTCTCGGTTGCGTTCATCTGTCGAACTGTGTGTTTGATCTTTCGGGCAACACGGTATCCAATACTAATATAATCCAGAGCAATGAGAATGCATACAAAGGAGATGTGTCGGACACTGTGGGCGAAATCGTGGGCAACTTACGCCAGTATGACGTGCCCGGAGATCTTGACCAGACCGGCACTACGGCCATCAATGTGACCATCACGCTCGGTCTGATAGCCAACGGTGTGGCATACGACGAGACTACAAAAACCTACAGTGTGTCGAATGCCAATGGTCTGAGATGGATTTCGGAGCAGAGCAATGCAGGTAAGAATTTCCGCGGCGAGACTGTCGTGCTGACTGAAGACATAAACCTGGCCGGAGCTGAGTGGACGCCGATAGGCAACACCGGCTGGCAGGCAGAGGACTACGGTACTGTGATCTTCCAGGGTACTTTCGACGGCAATGGCAAGACTGTCAGCAATATGACTATAAGCAACGGAGCGAAGTCGGAGTCGGCGTTCATCGGTCATATGAACAGCGGCGCGACTCTGAAGAACATCACATTCAAGGATGCTTCAGTGAGCGGTGTCGACGCAGTGGCTGTGGCTGTCGGAATGGTGACGCACGGCGGCGCCAACATCGAAGGTGTGACTATCGAGGGCGGTTCGATCAATGGCCATCACTGGGCCGGCGGTGTGCTTGCGTACGGATATCCGAACTACGTGAAGGACTGCAAGGTGAGTGGTCTTGAGGTGACGTGCACTTATCTTGACGCCAACTCTGACGGCGACAAGGCCGGCGCTGTGGCCGGTCTGATAGCTACTGACTCGAGCGGCAAGATGATCAACTGCCACGCTACGGACTGCACGGTCAGCGCGGCACGTGATGCCGGACAGCTTGCCGGAGCGATGAAGGCTGCAAGCATGGAAGGCTGCACGGCGACTAACGTGACTGTGGACGGTTCGGGCTCGAACGTCCGCAACGAACTGATCGGCCGCGTGTTCTGAAATAGAGGACTGATGAAATGAAAAGGGCCGGGTGCACTTCAGGGTGCATCCGGCCTGTTGTCGTCGTGTCGGTGTGGTTTCGCCGTTCAGTCGATGAAGCGGCGAGTGATGTCGGCGTATGCGTCGATACGTCGGTCGCGAAGGAATGGCCACCAACGGCGTACGTTCTCGCTTCGCTGCATGTCGATGTCAATGACTGCCGTGGTCTCGGAGTCGACGGGGGCCTGGAAGATGATTTCGCCCTGAGGTCCGGCGATGAAACTTGAGCCCCAGAATGTGATGCCACCGGTGACGCCCGAGGGGTCGGGCTCGTAGCCGGTACGGTTGACGGCGATGACGGGAATCTGGTTGGCGACGGCGTGTCCGCGCTGCACGGTGATCCATGCTTCCCGCTGGCGGGTCTGTTCGTCAGGGGTGTCGGTGCTTTCCCAGCCGATGGCTGTGGGGTAAATGAGGATTTGAGCTCCGGCCAATGACATGAGTCGTGCTGCTTCGGGGTACCACTGGTCCCAGCAGACGAGTACGCCGAGCCGTCCGACGGCGGTGTCGATGGGCTTGAAGCCGAGGTCGCCGGGAGTGAAGTAGAATTTCTCGTAGTATGCGGGGTCGTCGGGGATGTGCATTTTGCGGTACTTGCCGGCAATAGAACCGTCGGAGTCGAAAACGACTGCGGTGTTGTGGTACAGTCCCGGCGCTCTGCGCTCGAAAAGTGATGTGACAATGACGACAGAGCACTCTCGGGCGAGCTCGGCGTAGAAGTCGGTGACCGGTCCGGGTACGGGTACGGCGAGGTCGCATGTGTTGACGTTTTCGGTCTGGCAGAAGTAGAGAGAGTCGTGGAGTTCCTGATTGATTATAAGCTGAGCGCCCTGCGAAGCGAGTTCGCGCACTTTTTCGGCGATGCGGTTGCGGTTGTCTTCGGCGGAGCAGGAGTTTTGCTGCTGGATGATGCCAACTTTGAGATTGTTCATTTCGGAATATTTAGATTAATGCTCCTTCAGGCAGCTGCATTGTGGCGCAGTGCAGGGAGCCGTGCTGCCGGACGAGAGCCAGACAGTTGACGGGTATGATTTCGTAGCCGGGGAGCCAACGCGCGAGAGTCATTTTGGCTTCGAGGTCGTTCATCGGCTGTCCGTAAACGGGCAGGAGGACGGCTCCGTTGAGGTAGAGGAAGTTGGCGTAAGTCGCCGGAAGCCGTTCGCCGGTGGCGGGGTCGAAAACGGGGTCGGGAATGGGTAGTTCGACAAGGTGGTAGGGGTGTCCGTCGGCGGTCCGGATGGCTTCGAGTTCTCGTCGCATGGCGAGCAGGGGCTCGTAGTGCGGGTCGTTGCGGTCGTCGCAAGAGTCGAAGAAAATGATGTCGCCTTCGGGAGCGAATCGGGCGAGTGTGTCGATGTGTCCGTCGGTGTCGTCGCCGTCGAGCTGTCCGTTTTCGAGCCATATTACACGGTCGAGGCCGAACTGTTCTTTGAGATATTCGTCAATCTGTGCTCTGGACCAGGCTCCGTTACGGTTCGGTGACAAGAGGCACGATGCTGTTGTGAGGATGGTTCCTTTACCGTCGGATTCGATAGCTCCACCTTCGAGGACTACGTTCAGCTGATTGTCGCGGATTCCGTTCAGGAGTCCGGTGTCGCAGAGGCGTGAAGTGGCGAGGTTGTCGAGGCTTGACGCGAATTTGAGTCCCCATCCGTTGAATTTGAAGTCTTTGAATATTAATTGCGAATCACTTCCGTCGGAGTGGACCCGTCTGATTGTCAGGGGTGCGTAGTCCCGGGTCCATGTGTCGTCGGTGGGGATGTGG
>CAMWZB010000056.1 GCA_947178655.1 uncultured Porphyromonadaceae bacterium | reverse complement strand
TTTTGTCTGATGTTCAGATGAAGGAAGCGGTAGAAAAGTTCAGCAATCTGCTCGCCGAGAACGGCGCCACGATTGTGAACACTGAAGAATGGGGCCTGCGCAAGCTGGCTTATCCCATCCAGAAGAAGTCCACCGGCTTCTATTGCTTCCTCGAGTTCGACGGCGCCACCGACCTCGTCAAGAAACTCGAAACCGCCTATCGTCGCGACGAGCGCGTGCTCCGCTTCCTCACTTTCCGTCAGGACAAGTACGCCGCCGAATACGCTGCAAAGCGCCGCAACCTGAAGGCCCAGAAACCCGAAACCGCCAACATAGAAGCATAAGGAGGACTAAATCATGGCACAAGCACAGAGCGAAATCCGCTACCTCACTCCCATGAGCGTAGACGTGAAGAAAAAGAAATACTGCCGTTTCAAACGCAGCGGCATCAAGTACGTCGACTACAAGGATCCCGAATTCCTGAAGAAGTTCCTCAACGAGCAGGGTAAGATTCTTCCCCGCCGCATCACCGGCACTTCGCTGAAATTCCAGCGTCGTGTGGCCCAGGCCGTAAAGCGTGCCCGCCACCTGGCTCTCCTGCCCTACGTAACCGACCTGATGAAATAACCACCTTACCGAACGAAAATTATGAAGATTATTCTGAAAGAGGACGTTTCGGGCCTCGGCTACAAGGACGACGTCGTTGAAGTAAAAGACGGATACGGTCGCAACTACCTTATCCCCACCGGTAAGGCTGTCATCGCTACTGCATCGGCTCTCAAGGTTCTCGCCGAAAACCAGAAGCAGCGCGCTCACAAGCTCGCAAAAATCAAGGCTGACGCAGAAGCTCTCGCAGCTCAGATCAAGGACCTCAAGCTCACTATCGGCGCAAAGACCAGCGCTACCGGCACTATCTTCGGTTCTGTAAACAACATTCAGATTGCCGAAGCTCTCGAGAAACTCGGACACAACGTTGACCGCAAGCTCATCGAAATCAAAGAAGCCGTTAAAGAAATCGGCAACTACGTCGCTATCGTAAAACTTCACAAAGAAGTTATCGTAGAACTTCCTTTCGAAGTTATCGCCGAATAAAACATACGACATCCAATCCACATAAAGCCGCCCCGCGCAAAAATATCGCGCCGGGGCGGCTTTTTATCCCACAAAATCCGTAACTTCGCAGTTCCTAACAACCCACATCGCACCAAATATGATAGAACTACTACGCGAATACCTCACACAACAACTCTCCTTCCCGGGCAACGGCACAGTCATATCGCTCATACTCATGGCTTCAATCGCAGTGGCCGCCGTAGCATTCTACTACATCACAAAACTGCTGCTGAGCCTGATTGAACGCTTCGTGCTACGCACACCCACCACCTGGGACGACGACCTGCTCAACCCGGCCATGATGCGCGCCATATCGCAACTTTCGCCGGCACTTGCCGTCAACTGGATGCTGCCTCAGGCCTTCGAGGGCGACGGCTCCACCACCACTGGCATCATTTCGGTCCTCACATCACTCTACATCGTGTGGGCCATCACGTGGATATTCGTCATCTTTACAGGCAACCTGTACAACGCCTTCCTCATACGTCCGAATCTCAAGGCATATGCCGTCAAGGGTGTTTTCCAGATGTTCAAACTCATCTTCATCGGCATAGGCATCATCATCGGACTGAGCATACTCATCGGCAAGTCTCCTGTGGTCATCATCACGGCACTGGGTGCATCGGCCGCCGTCCTGATGTTGGTGTTTCAGGATACGATACTCGGACTGGTGGCCTCCATACAGCTCTCGGCCAATAAGATGCTACAGCGCGGCGACTGGATTGAGGCGCGCACACACGATGTCAACGGCGAAGTCCTTGAAGTGACACTCACGGCAGTGAAGGTGAAAAACTGGGACAACTCCGTGTCGACCGTACCGCCATACGCGCTGATGAAGGGATCGTTCCGAAACTATCAGCCTATGCGAACCTCCGGCGGCAGACGTGTCGAGCGTCCCATATACATCGACCTCAACACCGTGCGATTCTGCTCATCGGAAGAAATCGAGCGCCTCAAGAGCAAAGGCCTCGTGCAGGACAACGACCTCGGCGACAGCAGCCGGGAAATCAACCTGAGCCTGCTGCGCCGATATCTGACGAGATATCTCAGAAACCATCCGGAAGTCAACCACTCCATGACCACAATGGTCCGCCAGCTCGAGCCCACCAATTCCGGCCTGCCCCTGGAGATGTACTTCTTCCTCTCCAACACCACTTGGGTCGAATTCGAAACCATCGCTTCCGACATTTTCGACCACATCTATGCCGTAGTGCATGAGTTCGGACTATCGATGTTCCAGACCCCCGCAGGCACCGACCTCTCGCGGGCCAAGTAAACGAAACGACCAGAAAGCAATACCATGAAACGATATATCACGACCCTTATCCTCGTCGCAGCCTCCGCTATAGCATCGCTTGCCATGACGGCCTTTGACCCTGACGGCCTGCGGTGGTTCAACTACACCGTCAGCTCCGAGGAGTCGACAGTATTCGACATCTTCAGGGATTCATCAGGCCGGACCTGGCTGGGGAGCAATTCGGGCATATATCGTTTCGACGGCTATCAGGCATACCCGGCCACCGACCGGCAGTACGGCCACATCTTCCGTGCCCAGGTCTACGATATGGTTGAAATCGACGGCTTGATATACGCCGGCACCAACGACGGATTATTCTGCCTCGACCCTTCATCTGCCACCATCAGCAAGGCCGACGGCAATTTTCCGCGAGAAATCCGCTCGCTCCTATATCAGCCTTCAGGCAACCTGTGGATAGGTTCGCTCGCAGGACTTTACACCTGGAACATCAAGACCGGCAACATCGACAACCACACACAGCATCTGCCACACCACGCCGTCTACAGCCTCCTCGAAGCATCGGACGGCAACATCTACATAGGCACGTACGACGGACTGGCATCATACAGCCTCTCCACCGGCAAGTTCGCCACCGTCGACCTTGATTCGCCGGCAGCTCCCGGCGGCAACATATTCGTCAACACCATGACCGAAGACCGCTCCTCCGGGCTGCTGTACCTCGGCACAGAAGGCGCTCTCCTCACACTTGACACCACCACCGGACAAACCGGGCGCATCAGCGCCTGCGACGGAAATTCGGTCAAGTCGATCGCACTTGACGGGTCGCGACCGGTCGCCGGAACCGACAACGGCCTTTTTTTATTCGCCGACGGTCCGGCCAAAGCCCCGACTGTATTCCGACACACATCCCTGTCGCCATACTCCATCGCATCGAACGCCATATGGAACCTCTTCATCGATTCGATAGGCGAGATATGGTGCGCCACCGACGCCGGAGTGAGCATCATAGACCCGGCATCACCTGTGCGCATCTACTCCATCGCGGCACTCACCGGACGCTCGGCAGGTCAGAAAGTCTACGCGATGCTCCGCGACTCGAGCGACGCCTTGTGGATAGGCGGCTCGAACGGCCTCATACGCCTTGACGGCGATAATGCCGACTGGTACATGCCCGGCACGGAGCACAATCTGTCGCACAACCGTGTGCGCGACATCCTCGAGACATCGTCAGGCGATATCTTCGTGGCTACCGACGGAGGCATCAACCAGTACGACGCCAGAACACGTCGATTCCGCAACCACAGGCTCACCGACCACTCGAGACGCCTCAACGCAAACTGGGCATACAGCATCGTCGAGGACCGCACCGACAGCAGCCTGTGGGTGGCAGGATACCTCGGGGGCATATTCAGCGAGAAAGAGGCTCGATTCCTCTCCGAAGGGCAAGACCACGAGGTCGACACAGTCCTGTCGGCATCCTCTGGAGCACTCCCGGGCGACCTCATAGGGAAGATGGTACAGGACGGCCGACACAACAAATGGGTACTGCACTTCCGTGACTCCGCACTGACGCGAATAGCAGCGCACAGCAACACCGTAAGCCGCATCGACATAAAAAACCCTACAGGCGAAGAGCCGTCAGAACTATGCACCGACCCGACCGGCGACATATGGTGCGCCTTCTACGGAGGCCTGGTGCGAATCAGCCCCGAAGGCGCCGTATCCGATACCATAGTCCGATTCCCGTTCGGCACCGGAGATGAATCAGTACGCGCCATGTGCGCCGTAGGACGCGACATCTGGGTGGCAACTACAGGTGCCGTATTCGCCGTCGACACACGTTCGGCCGCAGTCCGCGTACTGTCGCTGCCCGCCAAATCATACACAGCCATCTACTACGACCGCACGCGCCGGCAGGTCATCCTCGGAGCCTCCGACGAACTTGTCGTGGCCGACCCGATACGCCTGCTGGAAGAACGCGCCGACGAGTCAGTGGCCGAGCTCCGCATATCAGAAGGCGACATGCACGGCATCATCGACTTCACGGCACATCACTCCGACCCGTCGCGCGTGGCAATCAGGGCCGACAACCACAACATCGAAATCAACATCATACCCGGATTCTTCTCTCCCGGACAATACCTCCGCTTCTGCTACCGCGATGAATCAGAGGAGCAGTGGCACCTCATGCCCGAAGGCGACAACTGCATCCGGCTCACAACACTGCCGCCAGGCCGCCACACACAGTTCATGGCAGTCGCCGGCGCCCCCGGCTCGGTGCGCAGCATCACACTCGACGTAGCACGTCCGTGGTATCAGAGCAAACTCGCCATAACCCTCTACTTACTGCTGTTTATAAGTATAATAATGCTTATCATCAGGGAAGGACAGCGCCGACAGCGCCGCCGCGTCGAAGAGATGGAGCGCACCAACGTTCTGGCCACAGTCGAAAACCGACTGTTCTTCCTGGCCAACATATCGCACGAACTCAAGACACCGCTCTCCATGATTATCGGGCCGCTAAGCAAAATCCGCACTGGCGAGGACAGCGCCGAAATGATGCACGATGTCGACACGGCGTATCAGAACGCCCTGAAGCTCAACACACTCATACACCAGACCGTCGAGCTTAACCGCATGGAGCTGCACAGCGAGAACATGCTCATCTACTCACGCATAGATGTGGTAGAATTCTGCCGGGACATATTCGACAACTACCGCCGAAGCACCTCAGGACGCAACTTCATCTTCACATCCGCCCAGCCGCATGTCTACGCACGCATCGATGCCGTCAAACTCGAATCACTCCTTTCGAACCTGCTGTCGAACGCCGTCAAGTACACCGCCGACGGCTCGACCATAGCCTTGTTGATAGCCACTGACGGAAGTGACTTCACAGTCACCGTGTCCGACGACGGTGTGGGCATCCCTGAGGACGAGCAGTCGCTCGTATTCCAACGCCTCTACCGCTCGCCGCGCACAGCGGCAAGCCACGAGGGTACGGGCATAGGACTGTATCTCGTACAGCAGTACGCACGCTTGCTGGGAGGATCAATAACACTCAGCAGCCGCGTCGACCAAGGCTCGACATTCGCACTCCGGCTGCCCATAGGCGAGACCGCCGACGAGAACGACACGCCGACACAGCACGACACACCGACCAATCCGGCCGACAAGCGCCCGAGAGTGCTCATCGTCGACGACAACCGTTCGATAGCCTCCTTCATAAGCTCAGTACTCTCAGATGACTACAACTGCGCCATAGCCTCCAACGGCAAAGCCGGCCTCACCGTCGCATCGAGCTTCCGACCCGACTTAATCATCGCCGACGAGATGATGCCGCTGATGTCGGGCCTCGAGATGAGCAGGCGACTGAAGTCCAATCCCGCCACAGCAGGCACACCCATCCTCCTGCTCACGGCCAAAGACACTCCAGGCATGCACGGCGAAAGCATCGAGAGCGGAGTGGACGCATTCATGCCAAAACCGTTCGAAGCGCCCGTACTTGCCGCCAAGGTGCGCCAGCTCATCGAATCAGGCGAGAATATGCGCCGCACACTGCGCCTGAACACACTCACCACGCCCGGCGGCACTGACAGCGCCGAAAACCCCGCCGCAGCGTCAGAGAAGCAGTTAGCCGCAGTCACGACAGTCATCGAGGACAATCTCTCCAATCCTGACCTCAACGTCGACTTCCTCTGCCGCGCCACCGGCATGCAACAGAAGAACCTGTACCGTCTCCTGAAAAAATACGTAGGCGTATCGCCGGTAGACTACATCCGCCAGACCCGGCTCCGCAAAGCCGCCATGCTCCTTGAACAGAAAAAATTCTCAGTCAGCGAAGTCATGTATATGGTCGGCTTCAGCTCTTCCTCCTACTTCTCCAAGTGTTTCGCCGCCCTATTCGGCTGCACGCCCGGACGCTATCCTGACGGCGGCTCGGACGAAAAAACACCGGAGTGACGAGTCACCACGAACAAAAAGAACATCCGAATCGTTGATAAGAACAAGAGAAGGCACTTTCAGACTTCCTTAAGAGGTCCAAGCACCACCATTAGATAACCTTCTCAGCCCCCGGCCCATCAGGGCTGTGGGGCTCTTTCTTTGTATAGCAGTCTAAATATGGGTCAAGCCGAAATCACGGTGCATGGATTTAGCGGAAATTGTTAAATTTGTGG
>CAMWZB010000055.1 GCA_947178655.1 uncultured Porphyromonadaceae bacterium | reverse complement strand
TCCTGAGCTTGACCCGGAGCGCGGTGTCGAGAATAAATCCGGACCTCTTGGACAGGGCCCCACCATGGCCGTAGGCTGTGCCATAGCCGAGCGCTTCCTCGAAGCACGGTTCGGCAAAGTTGTCTCGCACAAGACATATGCTTTCATCTCCGACGGCGGTATCCAGGAAGAAATTTCGCAGGGTGCCGGACGTATCGCCGGATATCTCGGACTGTCGAATCTCATCATGTTCTACGACTGCAATGGCGTGCAGCTGTCCACCATGGTCGATGCTGTCGACACGGAGGATTATGCCGCCAAGTACCGTGCATGGCACTGGAACGTGCTTGAAATCAATGGCAATGACCCTGAAGAAATAGCCCGCGCAATCTGTGCTGCCGAGGCAGAGCAGCAGAAGCCTACGCTTATCATAGGCCGCACAGTCATGGGCAAGGGCGCCGTTGACGCCGAAGGAGGCAATTTCGAAGGCAAGTGCTCCACACACGGTCAGCCCCTGAGCAAGTCGGGCGCCGACTATGCCGCGACTGTGGCAAATCTCGGAGGCGACCCCGAGAACCCCTGGCAGATATTCCCCGATGTCGAGAAGCTCTATGCCGACCGTCGCGAGGAACTCCGTCATATCGTGGCCGCACGCCGTGCCGAGTACGACGCATGGGCCGAAGAGAATCCCGGGCTGGCAATAGAGCTCAAGGGATATCTCGAAGGTGTCCTTCCCGCAGTGGACTACGAAGCCATAGTGCATAAGGCCGATACCTCCACACGTCAGGCCTCCGCAGATGTCCTTGCAGTGCTCGCCACCAAGATTGGCAACATGATAGTGTCGTCTGCCGACCTTGCAAACTCCGACAAGACCGACGGCTTCCTCAAGAATACGCACGCGCTGACTAACGGCGATTTTTCAGGAGCGTTCCTTCAGGCCGGTGTGAGCGAACTTACCATGGCAGCCATCATGAACGGTATCGTCCTCCACGGAGGTCTCTACGCAGCCTGCGGCACGTTCTTCGTATTCTCTGACTATATGAAGCCTGCCGTGCGTATGGCAGCCCTTATGGAGCTCCCCGTCAAGTACATCTGGACGCACGACGCTTTCCGTGTCGGCGAGGATGGTCCCACTCACGAACCTATCGAGCAGGAAGCCCAGCTTCGACTGATGGAGCAGATCAGCAATTTCGCCGGTCGTCCCTCGATGCTCGTCCTCCGTCCGGCAGATGCCGCCGAGACATCCATCGCTTACAAGATGGCTATGGAGAACTGCCATACCCCTACAGCGCTCATACTTTCGCGTCAGGACATCAAAGACCTTCCTGCGCCTGCCGGCATGACCCGTATCGAGGCTGCCCGCGGAGCCGAGCGCGGAGGCTATACTGTCATCGCTCCCGAAGGTACTCCTGACATAGTCATGGTGGCCAACGGCTCTGAAGTCTCGCTGCTCTGCGATGTCGCCGCTCTCCTGCAGGCCGATGGCGTCAAGGCTTCGGTTGTGTCGATGCCTTCTGTCGGTCTCTTCAATAGTCAGCCGGAGGAATATCGCCAGTCAGTACTCCCGGCAGGTGTGCGCCAGTTCGGCCTCAGCGCCGGTCTGCCTGAGTCGCTCCGCATGATTGAGGGCTTCAATGGTCAGGTCTATGGCATGCGCCGCTTCGGAGCTTCCGCTCCTTATAAAGTGCTCGATGAAAAGTTCGGGTTCACCCCCGAAGCAGTATTCCAAAACGTGAAATCGCTGCTCTCTTGATTCTTATTGAAGGCTGAAAATGTTAAATCTACACGATTGTTTAGAGATTTTTCACGCTTTTAAGTTATCAAATGAAAAAAAAGTAGTACTTTTGTCGAACCTATACAGGAAAGGAAAAAATTAATTAATTCAATAAACACCTCAACTATGAAAAAAGCTACCCTTATCGCAGCACTCTGCGGCCTCTTCATGGGTGCCCAGGCTATCAGCGCTCAGGAAGCAGCTCAGGAGCTTACTTACGTGAGCGATCCCTCACAGGGAGTCCTTCTCAACCGCATGAAGGATAACTGGTTCATTACCGCTGAAGGTGGCGCAGACGTATATCTGTCATCGCTCGCCAACAAGCGCTCTCTTTCTGACCGTTTCATGCCCGCAGCTTCACTTTATGGCGGCAAATGGTTCTCACCCGTATTCGGTGGCCGTGTCGGCTTCAGCTACATGGGTCTCAAGGGCCTCGCTGCTGACGGAAGTTTCGCCGGAACCCTTAAGGGCGAACACCTTGTAGACGGCGTATACAACAAGACCCGCTACAATGAATTCGGCCTTGTAGGCGATCTTATGATTAACCTGACCAACTGGTGGTGCGGTTATCGTCCCGGTCGTATCTACAACGCTACCGTTTACCTCGGCGCAGGTGGCTACGTCACCTTCACCAAGCAGTACAAAGCCAACGGCGAGGCTGACGGATACAAGCGCGCTAACAACGACCTCGTCGCTCTCCGTGGCGGTCTTATCAACTCGTTCAACGTAAGCAAGCAGGTTGCCCTTTCGCTCGACCTCCGCTTCACCGGTTTCAACGGTATTCAGAACGATGGCGGCAAAGGCTGGAACAAGAAGTACGGTGCTGTTGAAGCATTCATCGGCGTGACCTACAACTTCAAGAACCGCGAATGGAACGCTCCCGTTGTTCCCGTTTGCCCCGAACCTGAGAACTGCGACGCACTCCGTGCCCGCCTCGCTGCCGCCGATGCCCGCATCGCCGACCTCGAAGCTCAGATCAAGGACTGCCTCAGCCGTCCCGTCGAGACTGTCGAAGCATCTTCGGCTCCCCTCGCCACCGTTTACTATCCCATCGGTGTTTCGCGTCTCAGCCGCGAGAACCAGCGCGTTGTCAAGGCCATCGCTCACGTGATGAAGTCCAACAGCGACAAGAAGTACATCCTCACCGGCTGGGCTGATAACTACACCGGTACCGAAAGCATCAACATGCGACTCCGCAAGAACCGTGCAGAAGGCGTGAGCAAGCTCCTCCAGCGCAACGGCGTTCCCGCAAGCCAGCTCACCGTTACCACCAACAACGGTAACCTCAGCGACCTCGGCGAAAAGTGTGTTGCTCTCGACCGTGCTGTGACTATCGAAGAAGCCAAGTAATCATTTGACTTGATTCACGCATATCAGCTGCGGCTTCCGGATTTCCGGAAGCCGCAGCTTTGTTCCTGACAGGTCATGCGGAGGATATGCGCACAAAAAAATCCGGGTCTTCTGTCACCCGGATTGCATAGTATGATTAAGAGGTAATCAGCTTAGAAGAAATAAGCCACGCGCACTGCCCATTGGCGGTTCTGAGCGCTCATATTGTCGAGCTTGACTGTCTTTGCGATATACGTCATGCCCCATGTGTATTGCAGTGATATCTGCCAGCGCTTGAACACTTCGAATCCGCCGCCGGCAGTCAGTCCGAGGTCGCCGCCGGAGCATTTGAATGGATTGCCTGCCCCGGGATTGCCCTCAGGCGAGCTGTGTGCTATCGTTATGGCGAAGTCAGGACCGCCGTAGACGAACGGTGCGATGTAGTCTTCCAGTCCATTCATACGCGTCCATTTGAAGCGGACGTGCAGCGGAATGACTGCATTGTGTATCATGAAATTCGGGTCCTTGAAACCGTCTACAGCCCATATATGGCGCGA
The DNA here is from genome assembly GCA_947178655.1 of uncultured Porphyromonadaceae bacterium. Next base: position 2,928 of record CAMWZB010000055.1, on the reverse strand, counting down.
TCCGAGGTCGGTCCGGCCTCCCATCATGTTATAAAGCAGTCCGAAATCGATGCCGAAGCCAATTCCCGGAAACATAAGTTCCCCTTGTATTCCCGCCTGAAATCCGGCAGTCTGGCTGACAGGGAATATGTCTTGCTTGAATTTTAGATTGTTCACCGTGACTCCTGCCACAGGAGCATAGCGGAATTCCGCATGCGCTGCAAGAGGAGCTGCCATAAGGGCTATCGAGAGGCCTGCAAGTGCCGATAGACGTTTCATTTATACGCTTTTTAATGATTCGGTCGCAAAGTTACGACAATTATTCGGATAATATGGGCTTACGATAGTTATTTATTCCAAAAACGGAATGTCTGGTGCTCTGTTGTTCCGAAGGTCACTTGCCGCGTTTTGGTTTGATACGATATCTTTGTGCCGGGTGGGTCGGAGAGTCGGGATACTCTCTTATGAGGATGCCGCGTTTTAGCATTTCAGGAATAATGCGTCGAGAGATATACTGTGGCTGTTCTCCTACATGTCTTGCCATCTCCGAACTCTTTCGCCATACGCTGCAGAATATTATCAGCTCGTTGATTACTATCTCTCTGTCTCTATGGGCTTTGTCGTCAGCTTTGTCGTCAGCTTTGTCGTTAGCTTTGTCGTCAGCTTTGTCGTGAATCCTATCGATTGTATTACTCCTGATTCCTAAATTAGTTTTTACTCTGAAATACTGTCTGATGACACGTAATATAGACCAAAAACTGCGAAGGATAGAAAACTTTTTTACGTTAAAAATATTTAAGAATGCGAATACTTGCATCATTTCTGCCTACCTTTGCAGCATCACATATTTTAATTGTTATGAAAAAAGCATTATCAGCAGCTATGGCCGTTGTGCTTGTAGCATCCACAGCCATGGCTGAAGGCTATCAGATCAACACACTGTCCGCCAAACAGATGGGTATGGGACATACCGGTATCGCGATGAAACTTGGCGGAGAAAGCATGTTCTTCAACCCGGCAGGTATGGCGTATATGGATCATACGCTCGACATTTCCGGTTCGTTCACCGGCATCATGGCAGACGGAACCGCCGAAACGGGAGGTACGAAGTACAAGACTGACAATGGAGTGTCGACCCCTCTGAATGTCAATGCGGCATTCTCGATATATCCCAATCTTAAAGCCGGGCTTTCGTTCTATACTCCTTATGGTTCGTCAATCAACTGGACTAATAACTGGCCGGGGGCTACGCTGAGCCAAAATGTCGACCTGAAGGTCTTTACTATTCAGCCTACGATTGCGTGGGCCATCACTCCGAAGCTCTCAGTCGGTGTCGGTGCCATGGTTTCGTGGGGCTCCGTAGATCTCAACAAGGGTCTCGTTCCGGCCTCTACGGCAGATGAAGCCATTAAAGTGATGAAATCGCTGGGCCAGCTTCCTGCCGAAACTCCTGCGTTCGGTACGACCACGCCGGCTTCTGTTAATCTCAATGGAAAGTCGGGTGTCGTGGTCGGCATTAATGCAGGCGTTCTTTACAATATCAATGATAAAATATCGGTCGGCGCTTCTTTCCGCTCCAAGATGGGGATGAAAGTAAAGGCCGGCAACGCTTCGGTGACATATGCCAATGATATTGCAGAAGGAATGCTCGGCAGCTATCTCGGCCTTCTCAATAATGCCAACTTTTCGGCAGAAATGCCATGTCCTTATGTGGTGGGTATCGGTGTGTCGTACAAGCCTGTGAAGAAGCTCACTCTCGCGTTCGATGCCCGTCTGACCGGGTGGAACGCCTATAAGTCGCTGAGCATAGACTTCCTCAGTGAGCAGCTTGACGACTATGACCAGTTCATCGAGAAAAATTACGGGAATTCGATGAGCTACTCACTCGGCGCGCAGTATGCCCTGACCGACCGCTTCGACCTGCGCCTCGGTGTCATGGTCGACACTTCTCCTGTCAATGACAAGTTCTACAATCCCGAGACTCCCGGAATGACCAAGATCGAACCGACTCTCGGACTGTCATTCCGTCCGCTGCCGTCACTCTCGATAGACCTGGGCTTCATGTATGTGGCGGGTCTTGGAGCGAAAAATGTATCATGCACTTACGATGATTTCCTCGGAGCGCGTTTCCCCGCCCTTGTGTCGCAGCAGCTCTCCGGTCTCGGTTTCTCGCAGGCTCAGATTGCAGGTATTCTCGCTCCTTATGATTTTCAGGCTCGCCGGACATTCACGGCTGACTACCACGTGCATGCTTTTATTCCTTCGATAGGTATAAGCTACGCGTTCTGATAAATATCCGGTAGGAATATATAGCCGGCGAGGCTCCACGGATTCGTGGAGCCTCGCTGCGTTTCTGATTCAGACCGCTTCTTACTCGGTCACTTCACGAGGGAAGAGCGATATGCGCAGACGTGCTGCGCCCATAGGCACAAGGGTGAGGGGAATCTCTTCGGTGTTGCGCGGAGCGTACTTGGTGGGGAGCAGGTCGGTCATACCAGTGGCGTCGAATCCCCAAGAGGGTATCTGCACGCCGACTGCGCTGAATTCCAGCGGGACAGACTCGAGCGTGAAGGGGAAGTCGTCGGCCGGCCATGCCTTGCGGGTGACTTTGAACTGCACGGGCAGATTGTCTCTATCGACCTTGAGGGCATAGTTCCAGTCGCTGCCGGGCTTGAGCACGTAGCATGGCCAAAGCGATGCGTCGACGCCTTCCTGCCAGTGCGAGTCGTCCTGCACGAAGTCTTTGTCGCGGCTGTCATGCTGCTCGACGTTTTCGTCGATTTTCAGAGAGAGGGTCAGCGGACCGTAGTTGACGCTTACTCCTGACTTGTTCTGTGCCCATACCTGCGAGCTCAGCTCCATAGGCATCGAGAGGGTCACGACATCTCCGTCATTCCACTCCCGGCTGATGCGTATGTATTTTCCGGCTGCTTCTGCTGTGTCCATAGC
>CAMWZB010000054.1 GCA_947178655.1 uncultured Porphyromonadaceae bacterium | reverse complement strand
TTTTCCGAGTTCTCCAAATATTTTTTCGCTTTTAACACTTCTTTAACATTTGGAGGGGATATTATTTCACCTCTGAAATGACTTCATCAGCCCGAATTACAGCCTTTTAACGGCTTATACAGGCCCGAGGACGCCCTCTTTCATCATTCGTGAACTTTATTCGCCATTTTTTTGTTTTACGGGATATTGCCTTTCTTTACTTTTCCCGCTGTTCAGGCAGTACACCCTGCCGCGGATCCTGCCCTACATCGTACCATTGCTTATCAAGACATGGCTTCAGACCGACGACAGACCGAACTTTATTCTTAATAACCCACTTCAACGGATGCTTTATATAGCGGTGCATCACGGGAGATGCCGTGCCCACCATCCAGCAGTTCTTGGGACAGCGAGCTACAAGACGGCGTACCTCCTGAGCTTTCTCTCCACCCCATATGGTCGCAAAATCCGCTTCATGGATGTTGCCCATCGATTCTTTCCAGTACTTTTCCTCCATACCATTACATGGGAACACTTCTCCCCACGGGTCAATAAAGAAGTTGGCCGAACCTGCCTCACAAGGGAGCATACGGCGACCTCCTTCTATATAATTAATGAGGCCCATGTTGAAGAACGCTCGGAACCACGCCTTCGGACTATTCTCGGAAAGCTGGCGGCGGATGAGTTCCTCAAAATCGGCACAAACCTTCGCCCGGTTAGTAATCGTGTTGTCGTCCTTATGGAAATAATATGAGTTATGGAATGCCGCAGTGGCGAACTCCAGGCCAAGTTTATGGCTCAGCTCATACAACTCGAGCATATCAGCAGAGTTGTTGTTCGACACAGTGCATCCGAAACCGATGTCTTTCACGCCCATTTCTTTGAGGCGCACAAGAGTGTTATACCCCTTGTCGAAGCCGCCTTCGCGACCACGGAGTTCATCGTTCTTCTGCCGAAGCCCTTCTATAGAGATGCGTATGCCGATGTTTGGGAATCGGCGGGCAAGTTCAATCACCCTGTCATCAAACCAACCCGAGGTCGAAATCACTATGCGTGAAGTGTGACGGAAACATTCCTCAACAATTTCAGGCAAATCCTCGCGGATGAACGGCTCGCCTCCCGTAAGATTTATGAATTTGAGTTGAGGCAAAGTACGCAAATCCTCCGCGCGAATTTCTTCACGTCTGTCAGTGGGATACTTCCAGATGTTACACATCTTGCAGCGCATCGGACATCTGTAAGTCAATATTATAGAAGCATCAGTCGGGGTAGGAATGCTCATTATTCTAATTTTAAATTCTTTAGTCCTTGTAATTGACAAGCCTGAACGGCTCGTTTCATCTTTCTTAACGTACAGCTTCTATCTTTTATTATTCGTCCTATAACAAAATTCATCTACAGCAGAGCCGACCCGAGTTGTTCTCCGAGCCGGCTCTTTCTGAACCTAAAAACCATTTTAGCCTAAAAGTACATATTCTATATCCTATCTGTCAATCTTTGACCTGAGGACAGAGCAGCGACCCGGGCACGACTTCGAAAGTATCACCCGTATATCGCAGCGTCACTATCAGCGTACGGCGCGGCGACACCTCTGTAGCTGAAGCATGAGCGTGGAACACATAGCGTAGTTGCCCGTGGCTGTCTACAAATATATCACCATGTCCGGTCCCGGGCATACCTATTATATTACGGTCGATGACCGGACGTGGAGATTTCACCCACGGTCCCTCCGGAGACTCAGCCACGGCATGCCCTACGGCATAGTCGGGATTTCGGAAGTCGTTGCATGAATAGAACAGATGATATTTACCGTCATGCTTTATCACAGTCGGTCCTTCGGCCACTCGCCACTGAGCATCGGCAGTGTCCTCCCACGTCCCCGGTTCGGCCTGAACGACATGGAGGGGCCTGGCTCCCGGTTCGGATGAGCGGATGACATTCTGACCGTCGAGTACGACATAGAAGAGCCGCCGGCCATATTGCGGGTCTATCAACAGATACGGATCAATGCGTCGCGACGGATATGGCAGAGCCTCCTTTGTGTCGCTGACAAACGGTCCGAGCGGCGACTTGGAGTGAGCCACAGCTATCTGCTCTTCGGCTGTATAAAGCATATAATATATGGAATCGACCTTCACTACCTGAGGTGCCCAGAACCATTTCGACCCGAATGCATCGTCTTTATGCAGCGCGAATCCGTCAGCAGCTTTACCTGCCGGTCCGGTCCAGTGCTCAAGATCATCCGACACATATACTTCGAAACCCGTGTCAGACGGACTTGATGTGCCGTACATATAATAGCGGCCGCCATCTACCATAATGGTCGGGTCGGCCAGTTCCATAGTGCGTGCCTGCGCGACAGCCACGGCGGTCGCCAAAGACAGAAGTATCGCTGCTGTTTTCATTCGAATCGTTTCGTTTAGACTTTATCACAAAGTTAGCACACAGGCTCGCATATGACATAAGACTACCGTGTCAAAAAAGGACAACATTACATAATTTGATGGATTTGGCACGAAAATCGCCCTCTTTGACTATGGATTTCTATTAATTCTGCTTCATCACGGCCATCGCTGAAAACATCACATACACATTATATATTATAAATAGATTATAAACCGCAAGAATACTCTCTGCCACGACCTGTACCTGAAGAGTACGGAATCGAATTAGTCCACCGGCTTCACATCGCGCGCAGACTACCCTGCATATCTTGCCGAGAAAAAAGTATACGCCACTCAGTACCCCGTGCTCAGCATCCCGAGAAAATTTTGAAAAAAACATCCCGTAAAGTAAGGGTGATTACGGTATTTTTTGTAATTTTGCAGACCAATAGCTACAAGATTAACGGAAATAATGTCGACACTCAAACCCATCCGCACCGCACTTGTATCGGTTTTCAGCAAGGACCGAATCAGACCCATAGTAGAGAAACTTCACGCAGCCGGCGTAGAACTGCTTTCGACAGGAGGCTCCCGCTCGTTCATCGAGGGACTCGGCATCCCCTGCAAGGCCGTTGAAGACCTCACCGGCTATCCTTCGATACTCGGAGGACGTGTCAAGACACTACATCCCAAGGTGTTCGGAGGCATCCTCGCACGTCGCGACAACGAAGGAGCCCGCACCGAACTCACTCAATATGAAATACCTACGATTGACCTCGTCATCGTAGATCTCTATCCCTTCGAGGCAACCGTGGCATCGGGCGCTTCGGAGCAGGATATCATCGAAAAAATCGACATAGGCGGCATCTCGCTCATCCGCGCCGCCGCCAAGAACTTCGCCGACACGGTCATCGTGGCGTCAGACGCGCAGTTCGCTTATCTTGAAGGCATCCTCGACCGGAACGGAGCACAGACCACACTGGAGGAACGCCGCTATCTCGCACAGGAGGCATTCGCTGTATCGTCGGGCTACGACTCAGCTATCTTCAACTGGTTCAGCCTCACAGGCGGCCACACTCAGGAGCACCTCCGCATGGCCATCGACGGCTCCATGAGCCTCCGCTACGGCGAGAACCCCCATCAGGCCGCTCGCTACTTCGGAAAGTTCGACCAGCTCTTCGAGCAGCTCCACGGCAAAGAAATATCATACAACAACCTTCTTGACATCGATGCCGCATGCGCCCTCATCGACGAATTCGACACCACCACCGTAGCTGTGCTCAAACACAACAACGCCTGTGGGCTGGCATCGCGCGGCACCGTGGCCGAAGCATGGAAGGATGCCCTCGCCGGCGACCCCGTATCGGCATTCGGAGGAATCATCATCTGCAACCGCCGTATAGAGGCTGATGCTGCCGAAGAAATCAGCAAGATATTCTTCGAGGTGATCATCGCTCCCGAATACAGTGATGATGCCTTGGCCATACTTTTCCAGAAGAAAAACCGCATCGTACTGCGCCGCAAAGCCGTCGAAGTGCCCGCTATGAAAGTGCGCACGGTAGTAGGAGGCGTACTCATGCAGCAGCCCGACGACAAGGCCGAGACAGCCGACGACCTTAAGCTCGTAGCCGGCGAACAACTCAATGAATGCATAGCGAACGACATGCTCTTCGCGAACAAAATAGTGAAGCACTCCAAGAGCAACGCCATCGTGCTGGCTCGCAACGGCCAGCTTCTGGCTTCGGGTGTAGGACAGACCTCGCGCGTCGACGCTCTCCGTCACGCCATCGAGAAAGCGAAGAGTTTCGGCTTCGACCTCAAAGGCTCGACTATGGCATCGGACGCATTCTTCCCCTTCGCCGACTGCGTGGAGATAGCACATCAGGCGGGCGTGGAATATGTCATCCAGCCGGGCGGATCTATCCGCGACACCGACTCGGTAGAGTATTGCCGCAACAACGGCATGACAATGGTGATGACAGGTTTCCGCCATTTCCGTCACTAATCAATCATTAACAAACCATACTCTCCCCCAACAATCCGGAGTTCCGGCAGTGGTCAACCGGCCCACACCGGACTCCTGACTATTTAACGCCAATGAGACTTTTCTCTCTTACCAAAGAAATCGCTATCGACCTTGGCACCGCCAATACGATAATCATCCATAACGACAAAATCGTTATCAACGAGCCATCGATTGTGGCTCTGGACAACCGCACGGACAAGCTCATCGCCGTAGGCAAGGAGGCCCACCTGATGGAAGGAAAGGGACACCCGGGCATACGCACGGTGCGCCCTCTGCGCAAAGGAGTCATCGCCGACTTCAACGCCGCCGAACTGATGATTCGCGGCCTCGTGAAGAAGGCGTCAACCAAAAACAACTGGTTCTCACCGTCGCTCCGCATGGTCGTGGGCATACCCTCCGGCTCGACCGAAGTGGAAGTGCGCGCCGTACGCGACTCCGCAGAGCACGCCGACGGACGCGACGTGTACATGATACACGAACCCATGGCTGCCGCGCTCGGCATCGGCCTTGACGTAGAGGCTCCTCAAGGCAACATGATCGTCGACATAGGCGGCGGCACGACCGAAATCGCAGTGATATCGCTCGGTGGTATCGTCAGCAACAAGAGTATCCAGATAGCAGGCGATGACCTGACCGACGACATCCTCAATCACATGCGCCGCGCCCACAACATCAAAGTAGGTGTCCGCACAGCCGAACAGATCAAGATGCACGTAGGTTCTGCGCTGACCGAACTCGAAAATCCGCCGGAGGACTACGTTGTACATGGCCCGAATCTCATGACATCTCTTCCGCTGGAAGTTCCTGTCAGCTATCAGGAAGTGTGCCACTGCATCGAAAAGACAATAAGCAAAATCGAAGCAGCCGTACTGAGCGCGCTCGAGCAGACGCCGCCTGAACTCTACGCCGACATCGTCAAGAACGGCATCTACCTCGCCGGAGGCGGTGCCATGCTCCGCGGCCTTGACAAGCGCCTCATAGACAAGATAGGCATCCAGTTCCACGTTGCCGAAGATCCGCTCCTCTGCGTGGCCAAAGGTACTGGTGTGGCGCTCAAGAACATACACCGGTTCTCATTCCTTATCCGATAAAGGATGCCTGACAGGCACCCTTACACTCCACAGTGAACGAGCTATTCGGATTCCTACTGAAGCACAGCAAGTGGTTTATCTTCACGTTTTTCGTGGTGATAAGCTGCATGCTGCTGTTTAAGGACGACCCATACCGCCAACACATCTACATAACGTCGGCCGGCCGTCTGGCATCGACAGCATACAAAAGCGCCAACAATGTGACGTCGTACTTCAACCTACACGAAATCAACGACGACCTCAACCGACGCAACGCCGAGCTGCAAGCCGAAATAGTAAGACTTCAGGAAGCCATCGATATTCTCAAAGAGGAGTACTACACGGACACACTGGTAGTGGATTCGGGCGTGAACCACTTCGACTTTATTGTCGCGCACGTCATCAACAACTCGATAGCCCGCCCGTTCAACTATCTCACCATCAACAAAGGTGCCCGCGACGGCATCCGCCCCGAACTTGGCGTCATCGACCGTAACGGCGTTGTGGGCATCGTAAGCAACGTAGGCCCGACAAGCGCCCGCGTAATATCACTGCTGAATCCGCATTTCCGCCTATCCTGCAAGATCAAGCGCAGCGAATACTTCGGCTCACTTGTATGGGACGGAGAGAATCCGGGCGAAGCACTGCTTGAAGAACTCCCCCGACACACAGTATTCGAAATCGGCGACACGATAGTGACCAGCGGCTACTCGGCAGTATTCCCGGCCGGACTCCCTGTCGGAGTAGTCATGGAGAATACCACAGACCAAAGTCAGAATTTCTTCACACTGCGCATTCGCCTTATGGCGGACTTTACAACGCTCGGAAACGTCCAGGTAGTGATTGACCACAAGGCCGACGAGCTGCGTGCGCTACAGGCCGGTGAAGAAAACGACTCGAAAAAGAATCCATTCGGCAACTGACACTTGACTCAGACGAATTCAAACAACAAAAGCACAAAGCAGCGCAGTGACCAAATTTTTCATCAAATACGCACTTGCATTCTTAGTGATGATACCTGCACAGGCGATTATATTCAACCACGCCGTGCTCTTCAACGTGGCAGTGCCGCTGGTCTTCCTGAGCCTCATCATATACCTGCCTGTCACGCTCGGCACAAACCTGTCGACCGTCATCGGCTTCATCACCGGACTGACTCTGGACATGTTCTGCGACACTCCGGGCGTAAATGCGCTGTGCTGCAC
>CAMWZB010000053.1 GCA_947178655.1 uncultured Porphyromonadaceae bacterium | reverse complement strand
ACTACGTACAGGCCACTCCGGGCAACAACCGTGTATTCGAGGCCCGTCAGTACCTCTACCCGATTCCCACAGACGAAATCACACTCAGCGACAACAACCTGACCCAGAACGCACTCTGGAAGTAAGCGGCTGACCCCCCGAATATAAGTCCCCGAGGAGCACTCTCCCCGGGGGCTTTTTCTTTGACGGCCATAAAACGACCGCAAAGCTACCTTTTGATTGAAAACGCGCCAATCATCTATCCAAAAAGGCGAACGATAGTTTAAAAAAACAAAAAATTCGACCACGCACAGCGCCCATATCATTCATTTTGAATATTTTTGCGCCTGACTCTCCCAGATTCCATTTATAGCGAACTTTTAATCGGACCGTGATGTTAGAATTTTGATATAGTATTTCATCACATCCGCATTGCCGTATCTAAAAATTGTCCATTATGGCACTCCGAAAAGCAATTTACGCCGTCGAAGGCGCAAGCAAGAAAAAGAAAAATCTCATTACGGGCGCTATCATCGCTATTGTGGCCATAGCCGCAATACTTATTTATGTATTCACCCGCAAAAAAGAAGTTCCGACCGACATGCCCACCGTGGCTGTAGAGAAAGTCGGTACCGGCGACGTCAGCATCTACAGCGAATACGTAGGACGTATCCGCGCCCAGCAGTTCGTAGAAATCAGAGCACGCGTCGAGGGCTTTCTGGAGCAAATCCTCTTCGAGGAAGGCACGCAGATAAAGAAAGGCCAGACACTATTCGTCATCGACCCGAAAGTATACCGCTCGCGCGCGGAGAAAGCCCGTGCCCAGCTCAAGAAAGCCAAGGCGAACGCACGCAAGGCCGAACGCGACCTCGAACGCATACGTCCGCTCTACGCTCAGAACGCAGCTTCGCAGCTCGACCTTGACAACGCCGAAGCTGCCTGCGAGAGCGCAAGGGCCGAAGAAGCCGTCGCTCAGGCTGACCTCACCCAGGCCGAGCTGACTTTGGGCTACACTCAGGTAAGCAGCCCCATATCAGGCTACATATCGGAGCGCAGCGCCGACATCGGCACTCTCGTCAGTCCGTCGGGCAAGTCACTGCTTGCCACTGTAGTCAAGAGCGACACCGTACTGGTGGACTTCTCGATGACATCGCTCGACTACCTCAAGAGCAAGGAGCGAAACGTGAAGTTCGGACAGGGCGACAGCACACGGCAGAATGCCTACGTGACTGTGACACTCGCCGACGGCACCACCTACCCCTACCGCGGCAATGTGGACTTCGCCTCCCCTCAGGTCGACCCGACGACGGGCACATTCTCTGTGCGTGCCGAGATGCCTAATCCCGACCATACACTGCTGCCGGGCGAATTCACCCGCGTGAAAGTGCTCATCGACGTACGCCTCGACGCCGTGGAAGTGCCGTCCAAGGCTTTGGAGATAGAGAAAGGCGGCGCATACATATATGTGGTGCGTCCTGACAGCATAGTCGAGCGACGGTTCATCGAGACCGGACCGGAGATGGACAATAAGATGATAGTCGAACGCGGACTCGATGCCGGAGAGGAAATCGTAGTGGAAGGCTTCCACAAGCTGCATCACGGCATGAAAGTGCGGCCTGTGACCATAGCCGACACCACTGCCACTGCCACTGCCGCCGCCGGCGCACCGGCTCCCGGACCCGACACCTCCGGAAACGTCCAATGATAAACGCTAAACGCTCAAAGCGATGAAAAAGAATTTTTTCCTTGACCATCCGGTATTCTCGATAGTCATATCGATAGTCATCGTGATTCTCGGTGCCATCGGTCTGGTGATGCTCCCTGTCGACCAGTATCCTCAGATAGTGCCGCCGGTGGTGCGTGTCTCCGCATCATATCCCGGCGCTGACGCCATGACTGTGACCCAGGCCGTGGCCACGCCCATCGAGCAGGAACTCAACGGCACTCCGGGCATGATATATATGAACTCGACCAGTTCAAATGCCGGAGGATTCTCGGCGATAGTGACCTTCGACATAAGCGTCGACCCCGAGCTCGCCGCCGTCGACATACAGAACCGCGTGAAGAAAGCCGAGAGCCGTCTGCCGGCAGAAGTGGTGCAGAACGGCATCAGCATAGAGAAGCAGACCGCCAACAAACTGATGACAATCACGCTTCTGTCATCCGACCCGAAATACGACGAAATCTATCTCTCGAACTATGCCACTCTGAACGTGCTCGACCTCCTCAGGCGAGTGCCGGGTGTGGGCAGCATCAGCAACGTGGGCAGCCGCTACTACGCGATGCAGATATTCGTGCAGCCTGACAAGATGGCCGACATGGGCATATCGGTGTCGGACATCCAGAATGCACTGAAAGACCAGAACCGCGAGTCGGCCGCCGGCGTCCTGGGACAGGCTCCGATGAACGGCATCGACATGACAGTGCCCATCATAGCACGCGGCCGACTGTCGTCGGTGGCCGAATTCGAAGACATAGTCATCCGCGCAAGCGAAAACGGCACGGTCATCCGACTGAAAGACGTGGCACGTGTGTCGCTCGAAGCCTCAAGCTACTCCACTGAGAGCGGCATCAACGGCGGCAACGCCGCAGTGCTCGAAGTGAACATGCTTCCGGGCTCCAACGCCATGGACGTGGCCGAGCAGGTGAAGAACACCATGAAGGAAATCAGCAAGACCTTCCCCGAAGGATTGTCGTACTCCATCCCGTTCGACATGACGACGTACATCTCCGAGTCGATACACCACGTATACCGTACATTCTTCGAAGCCCTGCTTCTGGTGATTCTCGTCGTATTCCTGTCGCTTCAGAACTGGCGCGCCACGCTCATCCCCGTCATCGCAGTGCCCATATCTCTGATAGGCACCTTCGGCGTGATGCTCATATTCGGGTTCTCGCTCAACCTTCTCACACTGCTGGGCCTGATTCTGGCCATCGGTATAGTCGTGGACGACGCCATCGTGGTGGTGGAGAATGTGGACCGCATCATGGAGAAAGACCACTGCTCGCCCAAGGAAGCCACACGCCGCGCCATGGAAGGCCTCGGCAGCGCGCTCATAGCGATGTCGCTTGTGCTCTGTGCCGTGTTCGTGCCCGTCAGCTTCCTGCCGGGCATCACAGGCACGCTCTACCGCCAGTTCACTGTGACCATCGCCGTATCCGTCATCATATCGACCGTCGTGGCCCTGACACTCTCGCCCGTGATGTGCTCCATGCTGCTCAAGCCTCAGAGCCACAAGCGCAAACCGAAGTTCTTCCGTCTGATCAACTACTGGCTGGCACGCGGCACGCGGTTCTACTGCAAGATGACCGGACGTGCCGTGGCTCATCCGCGACGGATGCTGTCGGCATTCGGGCTTTCGCTGGTGCTCATCTACGTGGCCAACATGCTCGCACCTTCGAGCTTCATGTCGCCCGAGGACCAGGGATACTTCACGGTAGAGCTCGAACTTCCCGAGGGCGCCACCATAGAGCGCACACGCGCCGTGACCGACCGTGCACTCGCCTTCCTGCAGGACCAGCCGGAAGTAGACTATGTGCTCAACGTGACCGGCTCGTCGCCCCGCACAGGCACCAACCAGGCTCACTCGACGCTGACAGTGATACTCAAACCGTCGGACGAGCGCGGCGAGAACTCACTTGCAGAACTCCGCGACCGCGCCCGCGCCGAATTCGACATGTACCCCGAAGCCCGCGCCTACTTCTTCACGCCGGCCATCATCCCCGGTCTAGGCACGTCGGGCGGCTTCGAGATGGTGCTCGAGGCACGCGGCGACGCAACCTACGATGACCTTGTGCGCGCCGTGGACACGCTGCGTACCTACGCGTCAGAGAGTCCGGAGTTCGCAGGTCTGTCGACATCGCTTCAGAGCGACATCCCACAGCTGTTCTTCGACGTAGACCGCGACCAGGCCAAGCTACAGGGAGTGCCGATGAACGACATATTCTCCACCATGAAAGCCTTCACCGGCTCGGTATACGTGAACGACTTCAACATGTTCAACCGCATATACCGCGTGTACATCCAGGCCGAGGCTCCCTATCGCGCCAACCGCGGCAACCTGAACCTCTTCTCCGTGCGCGGCCGCAACGGCAGCATGGTGCCTGTGACATCGCTCGGCACGACGCACTACACCTCGGGCCCGGGGTCGATCAAGCGCTTCAACATGTTCAACTCGGCCACGATATCAGGCGAAGCCGGCAGCGGCTACTCCACCGGACAGGCCATGGACAAACTCGAGGAAATCGTCCGCAAGCATCTGCCCGAGAACATCGGCGTCGAATGGTCAGGCCTCTCATATCAGGAGAAGCACAACAGCGGCAATACCGGAATGGTGCTGGCACTGGCCTTCCTCTTCGTGTTCCTCTTCCTGGCGGCCCTGTATGAGAGCTGGACCGTGCCTCTGGCAGTGATTCTGTCGCTTCCTGTGGCCGGAGTAGGCGCTTATCTGGGTATACTCGCCTGCGGACTCGAGAACAACGTCTACTTCCAGATAGGCCTTGTGATGCTCGTTGGCCTTGTGGCCAAGAACGCCATCCTCATCGTGGAGTTCGCCAAAGAGGAAGTCGAGAAAGGCTCCTCGGCGCTCCGTGCGGCTCTCACGGCGGCACGCCTGCGCTTCAGGCCCATCGTGATGACCTCGCTGGCCTTCATGCTCGGCCTGCTCCCTCTGGTGTTCGCATCAGGCCCGGGCTCGGCAGCACGCCGCGACATCGGCACAGGCGTGTTCTTCGGCATGCTCGTGGCCATCACGGCCGGCATCGTATTCGTGCCGTTCTTCTTCGTACTCATCGACAAAATCAAGCTCCGTCTGCGCAAAAAATGAAAGCAACATTCAAATACATCGTACCGGCGCTCCTGCTCGGCGCCATGACAGGATGCTCCGGCACCAAGGGACTCACCCCTGTCAGGCTGGACACTCCTGCGGCGGTAGCCACCGGCGAATCCGTCGTCGACAGCGCGTCGATAGCCGACATCAACTGGTGGAACCTTTACACCGACCCGTCGCTGAAATACATCATCGAGGAGACCCTCAGGAATAACCGCAATCTCGAAGCCGCCGCGGCCCGCGTACAGCAGATGTACGAGCTGTACGGGGTCTCGAAAGCCAATTTCATGCCCTCGCTGAGCGCGCTCGCACTCGCTGACAACGAAACCAACGACTACTACGGCGAATCTCATTCGAGTGATCCGGAGTTCAGTCTTAAAGCCACTCTGAGCTGGGAAGTCGATCTGTGGGGCGGACTGAGCTGGGCCAAGAAGCGCGGTCTGGCCAACTATCTGGAGTCAGTCGAGAACGCCCGCGCCATGCGCATCACGCTGATTGCGGAGGCTGCCTCGGCGTACTTCCGGCTGCTTGCGCTCGACAACGAGCTGGACATAGCGCGCCGCACGCTCTACACACGCGAGGAATATCTGAAAAAGGCCAAACTGCGCTTCGAAGGAGGCCTCACTCCCGAGACCGTCTACCAGCAGGCCAAAGTGGAGCACGCCACCACGGCGGCGCTGATACCGGGACTTGAGAGACAGATCGAGGTGCAGAAGAACGCCATAGCCCTTCTGATGGGGCGCTTCCCCGACGAGGAGGTATTCCGCGGCAAGCTGGACTTCGACTATGATTCGGTGACAGCCGTCCCCGTAGGCATCCCTTCGCAACTCCTGCAGCGCCGGCCCGACGTGCAGGCAGCGGAAGCCGCGCTGAAATCGGCTCTTGCCAACGTCGGTGTGACCTATGCAGACCGGTTTCCGCGACTGCGCATATCGCTCACAGGCGGACTCGAGAACGACGAGCTGCGCGGATTCCTTCAGTCGCCGTTCTCTTACGTAGTCGGCTCGATTACGGGAACCATCCTGGACTTCGGCCGCAACAAGCGGAAGTACCGCGCATCCATCGCCGAATACGACCAGAGCCGCGCCGCATACGAGCAGAGCGTACTGAATGCCTTCCGTGAGGCCGAGGATGCCGTCATCACTTTCAGGCTCGTCAATCTGACCGTGCAGAAGCGTCACGACCTGCTTGACGCCGCCGGCGAATACATGAGGCTTGCCTACGCACAGTACAACATGGGCGTGATAAACTATATCGACGTACTTGACGCCCAGCGCCGCTACTTCGACGCTCAGGTGGGATACAGCAACGCCGTCCGCGACCGCTATCTCGCGCTGGTCAATCTCTACAAGTGCCTCGGCGGAGGCTGGGAGTGACCATCATCATTCAGAACCGACAACGAATCAAAAGCGCCACAGGTCCTTGCGGGCCTGTGGCGCTCCTATTCATGAGGGCTTGGAGTGATTACCAGCCGGGGTTCTGCTCGAGTTCAAGACCCTTGGCATTGTAGAGGCTTATGATGCCGGTGCCGAGGGGCTGGAGATATTCGCGATCGCTGAACACACGGGTCTCTGTGCTGTTGGCAGTGCGGGCACCGTTGATGTAGCCATTGTCGGTGTAGACATTCCGGAGCTGGTCGGCGGAGGCACCGCTCACGTTAGCACCGAGAATGATGTTGACGTTTTCAGGCTTGGTGGTGTCCAGGAGGTCGAGCTGATGCCAGCGTACGAGGTCCCAGTAACGGTGGTCGCGGTCGAACATGAGCTCGCTGCGGCGGAGACGGCGGATTTCCCACAGGAGGCTCGAAGGGATGTTCTTTGCCGGGTCGTTCATAGACTCGAGGTAAGCCTTGTTGAGGTTCGAAGTGTCGATTTTGGCGCGGTCCCAGAGGGGCTTCATGCACTTGGTGATGTCGGCTTCGGAG
>CAMWZB010000052.1 GCA_947178655.1 uncultured Porphyromonadaceae bacterium | reverse complement strand
CTTCCATGCGGCGGCAGTGGCCGCATGAGTGAGCACTTTGTTGAGAAAGGACTGCATCACAGCCTCGTCAGGCGCCTGCATACGGATATTCTCCGACAGCACCGTGACCAGCACAGGACGGCCGGACTCCAAGCGCTCTTCATGGAGCGATGACAGACTCCGCGCCCGGGCGGGAGTGCCGTAGCGCATCAGGAAATCACAGAACGGGCCTTCTATCACACAGCCCGGACTGAGTCGGGCCGCAGGTTTGCGTGCAAGCACCTTCTTCTGAATCTCTCTGTCGTCGATGAACCGGGCGAAATCGTCATAAGGAATACTGCGAGGAACGACCACGACGAGTTCCGAGCACTCCCAGCGCGCCGATATGTGACGTGTGGTGGAGTGCGTCCTGACGCGCACCATCCCGTACACAGGATGGCAGAAGCGTCCCGAAGCCACTGTAGACTTAGTCATGCCTCGCCCCAATGGAGTTTGTCGCGCAGAGTCCCGGCGAAGTCGTGACCCGACGGCTGCAGAAGCAATACTTTGAACGGTGCGTTGGCCACGACCACTTCCGTGCCGACATCGAGCAGCGTCGAACGTCCGTCAAGGGCTATGCGGACATGACGGGCACGGCTGTCGGGCACTATGCCCACCGGCACGGACGCGTCGATGACAAGCGGACGCATCGACAGCGAGTGCGCCGCCACCGGAGATATGACGCACACGTCGAGAGTGGGCTGCACAATCGGGCCGCCTACCGAAAGATTGTAGGCCGTCGATCCGGTCGACGTGCACACTATCAGCCCGTCGGCACGGTATTCGGCAAGGGGCGAGTCACCGACCCGCACTGACGCCTGAATCATCGAGGCTGATTCCTCCTTTGTGATGGCCACCTCGTTCAGCGCATAGCGCCATGTCTCGGGCGGCAAATCAGTCTCGAGCACATCGATAATATTGCGGCTGTCTATCCTGAAGCAGTCTCCGGCAATCATCTCGGGCAGCTGCGGCAGCGACTCTATCGGCAGCGGGGCGAGATATCCCAGATGGCCCGTATTCACGCCAACGATAGGAATCTGCTTGTCGGCCACCCACATGGCTGTACGAAGGAAAGTACCGTCGCCTCCGAGACTCACAGCCATGTCGGCCTCGAAGTCAGGGCCGTCCACTACCGTTCCCACCGCCGAGAGCGACGAGGGAATGAACTCGTACAGATGTCGGTAGAGCTTGCGGTGCATGACTATGCTGTCGCCTCGGCGCGCAAGTGCGTCGAGGAATCGTGCTACATAATCGAATGCCCCCTGCTGTCGGCGGCTGCCATAGATTGCTATTCTCATATCTCGAGGTATCTGAAAAGTTCGTCGATTCGTTTGCGCATCATCTCGCTGTCCTCGCTGTGTTCGGCCGAGAGTATGTCGAGGACATCGTATCCGTACCGCTCAAGCGACCGCTTGACGCCCGAAGCGTTGCGGTGGCTCACTCGTATATCCACCAGATACTGGAAGGGCACACCGAAAGTCTCCCCGTCCTCGCCGTCGGCCTTGTCGGGACGGGCGGTGATGTTGAGATTCAGCAGGTGTGCGTCGCAGTCCTCGACCGCACGGGCTATACGTGATGCCGAGTAATCCTCCCGACTGCACCCTATCAGAAGTCTCGAGCTCTCTGCCACGGGAGGGTAGAAGTACTCGTTTTGCGGAAACTTGTTGTTATTTGCGGGCAAAATCTTTCGTCGTTTTATAATTTCTCAGTACTTTTGCACTATCAAAACCACGTGCCACAGGGCACGCGCATGAAATGCAAGTACAAATTTACAAATAAATCTGAGGATTTCAACCATCTGATGACAAACCTAAGCGTTAATATAAATAAAATAGCCACACTCCGCAATGCGCGTGGCGAAAACCGTCCTGACGTCGAGGCCGTCGCGCTTGACATCGAGCGGTTCGGAGCCGACGGCATCACTGTCCATCCACGCCCCGACGAGCGACACATCAGACGCAACGACGTGTACCGGCTCAAGCCTCTCCTCCGCAGCGAGTTCAATATCGAGGGACATCCCACCGAAGACTTCGTCAAACTCGTCCTTCAGGTGCGCCCCACACAGGTGACTCTCGTGCCCGACGCTCCTGACGCCATCACTTCGTCATCCGGCTGGGACGTGGCTTCTAACGCTGAGTTCCTCTCCGCTCTCGTCGAGCGATTCAAGGAAGCCGGCATCCGCACCTCCATCTTCGTCAACGCCGATGTCGACGTCATCCGCGCGGCAGCCGCCACCGGCACCGACCGGATTGAGTTGTACACCAAGCCTTACGCCGACAGCTACGAGGCATCTCCTCAGGATGCTGTGGCGCCGTTTGCCGAGGCAGCCAACGCCGCCAGACGTCTCGGGCTGGGCGTCAATGCCGGACACGACCTTAACCTCGACAACCTCGCCTTCTTCCACAAGGCCATACCATTCCTTAGCGAAGTGTCCATCGGACACGCCCTGATCTGCGACGCTCTGTATCTCGGACTCGAGGAGACGGTGCGTCGCTACAAACAATGTCTGCGTTAACGGCTATGAACGAGATTACAATCCCTTCGCTCAGTCTCTGGGACCTCTGCCTCGAAGGCGGATGGACCATGATTCCGATGGCTCTGCTCCTGCTGCTAAGCATCTACGTGTTCGTAGAGCGTCTCATCGTCATCAACCGTGCCGGTGAGGAGGACGAGAACTTCATGAACCGCATCCGCGGATACCTCCACGAAGGCGAGACCGAAAGCGCCCTCAACCTCTGCGCCGCCACTCCGACACCCTACGCCCGGCTCATCGCCAAAGGCATCTCGCGCATAGGACGCCCTATGAACGACGTCCTCGTTGCCATCGAGAACACCGGCAACCTTGAGGTGGCATCACTCAGCCGCGGTCTGCCCTGGCTCGCCACGACAGCCGCAGGAGCGCCCATGATAGGCTTCCTCGGCACGGTCATAGGCATGGTGCAGGCTTTCTACGCCATCGCCCAGGCAGGCTCTTCCGCCACAATCGACTCCTTCGCTTCGGGCATATACGCCGCACTGGTCACCACAGTGGCCGGCCTCATCGTAGGCATCATCGCACTCTTCGCCTACAACTATCTGGTTGCCCGTATCAACAAAATAATGAACCGTCTCGAAGCCCGCACGATGGACTTCATGGACCTTCTTAACGAACCCGCAGCATAATGGCACTGAAACGACAGCAGGACATGCTCGCCACCTTCTCGATGGCGTCGATGACAGACGTCGTCTTCCTCCTGCTCGTGTTCTTCATGGTCACTTCATCGTTCGTGTTCCCCACGGCACTGGAAATCGACCTGCCTCAGAGCACGCAGCAGACTGCGCTCAAGCCCTCGGTCCGCGTGTTCATCGACGCTGACGGCGCCTATTTCGTCGCGCCGCAGGACGCCGACGCTCCCGTAGCCGTGGCTCAGGATTCGCTCGCCATATTCATCGGGACTCTTGCCCCGGCCGACTCGCTCGGAGCCGTGGCCGTATACGCTGACGCCGCCGTTCCTTACGGCAAGGTGGTAGAAGTGCTCAATACGGGCGCTGAGGCAGGCATAAAGATGGTGCTCGCCACCAGACCCTCAGGTCCAGCCCGGCCGGAACAGACGCCCGACAATAACAACCCCACTACGCAGCAATGATGAATCCGCGCACCACATCGGCCATCGTCACGGCTCTATCGGCCGTAGCCATAGTGCTCCTGCTGATATGGTGCCGTCTGAGCATAAGTGCCTCGCAATGGCCTCCCGAGCCGCCGGAAACCACAGAACTTGTCGACATCGACGAGGAATTCGTCGAGCTCTTCGACCCGGCACCCATACACCGCAACCCCGCTCCGGCCTACGCGCCTGAGGAAGTGCACCGTGAGTCGCATCCGGCTCCTGCGGGAGGTCCCGACCTCACCGACGCCGGAGAGCAGGCTCCTGCACCGGTCGATGTCACCACCGAACGTCCATCAGAAGTGACGCGCCCAAAGAAGGACGTTCCTGCCAAGACAGGCCCCGACCGCGAACAACAGCGTATCGAGGAAGCGCGCCGCAAAGCGCGCAAAGGCATTTCTGACGCCTTCAAGGCAGCCGAAGACAACCCCACAGACAATACCGACGCCAAAGGCGACACTCCCGGTGACTCCGGACAGCCTGACGGACAGCCATCAGATGCCGCAGGAACAGGACAAGGCACCGTAGGTGGCGGCTGGGTCATGCCCCGATACGACAAAGTAGCATCCCGACAGACGGGCAGCATCATTCTTCAGGCCACGGTGAACCGTCAGGGCCGGGTGACATCCGTGGTACAGACCGGCGGCAAAGCCCCGGCTTCGGCCAACGCCGCTCTGGTGAAGAAATGCATGGACGAAGTGCGCCGCCACACCTTCACGCGCAACGATGACAACGCTCCCGAAACTGCCACGGCCCGAATCACATACACATTCCGCTGAACCATGCATACCGATGACGAATATTTCGGCCGCACGGCCATGCTTGCCGGCGACGCCATGATGACAGCCATGGCCGGCACCCGTGTCATAGTCTTCGGCACCGGAGGCGTAGGCTCCTGGTGCGTGGAAGCACTCGTCCGAACCGGCATCGGACACATCACCATAGTCGATTCCGACACGGTGGCGCCTTCCAACGTCAACCGTCAGATGCCGGCTCTGCGCTCGACCATAGGCATGCCGAAAGTCGAAGCAGTGGCACTCCGTCTGCGCGATATCAATCCCGACCTCGACCTCCGCACCATGCAGTGCCGGTATACCCCCGAGACCGCCGCAGAGTTCGGCATCGAATCGTATGACTACGTCATCGACGCCATCGACTCCCTCCGCGACAAGGCACACCTGATTCTCCGCTGCACCGACCGTGCAACAGCACCCGTGCGCGCCTTCTACTCATCGATGGGCGCGGCACGCAAACTCGACCCCACCCGTATCACCACGGGATGGTTCGAGAAAGCTGAAGGCTGTCCCCTGGCGCGAGCCCTCCGCACTACCTTCCGCCGCAGCGGACTCAAGCGCCTTCCGCGCTTCAAATGCGTTTGGAGTCCCGAACGCCTCGAACACCGGGCCGAAGGTCCGGCAGGTGTCAACGGCACATTCGCCCACACTACCGCGGCCTTCGGCCTCGCGCTGGCCTCTATGGTGGTCTCCGACCTTTATCGGGCTGAGAAGGGCTAAATCCTATGGAAATGCGTCACATCCACACCGCATAGCGGGCACACGAAGTCGGCGGGCAATTCCGGCGAGTCCCACTCCACGATGTAGCCGCAGATGTCACATTCGAACCGATACTTCTTTGATTCACCGGCCTCTCCGGCAGTCTCGGCAGGAGCCTCCTCGACATAGGTGGGCGCATTCTTGGGTGCCTTGCCCTTGATTTCACGATGATAATAGTCGTAAGTCATCGGCACTCCATCGCCTTGAACTGTGTCGACCAGACGCGCCAACACCACATCGTGCGTGCCGCAGTCCACGAAGTCGAACGCATCCAGCACAAGCCGTCCGGCGAATACTCCGTTCACCGCCGGAGCGCCGTCGACCATCGTGTAGCCGAATCCGGCGTACTTGTCGTCAGTACGTCCGCTCCGAAATCCAAACGTGCTTATTATCAACGGCTCGGTCGTCTCGGCCACTATCGAGAGCGAAAAACGCGGATTGCGCCGGAGCACCTCTGTTGTATAATTATCCTTGTTGAGCGACACTGCAAGCACCGGATCCTTGCTTGTCACCTGAAAGCACGTATTGATGACACAGCCCACAGGCCGCTCACCGTCCATGACACCCACCACGTAGAGTCCGTAGGTGAGCTTGAAGAGTACAGTCGTATCCATATTGATTCTCTTATTAAGTTCCGAAAATATAACACATTCACACCCCCATGCGTTCAACCCGGCAATCCACGGAGATAATTCCTTCGAGGACATGCAGATGACCACATAACAAATAAGACCGCAGGCCGGCGACCGATGTCTGCCGACCCGCGGATTATGCGGTTATAAAAGAATGTGCTTATCGGATAACGACCTTCTGCGACTTGGTCTGACCGTCAGCCGTAGCGCGGAGGATGTACACGCCGGCCGCAGCCTGCGAGCCATCGACCTTGGCAGAGTCACCGTTTGCCTCTACAGCCGCCACCTGTGCGCCGGCCAGCGAATAGAGCGCAGCCGATACGTGCTTGGCACCGGGAGCGAATACTTCGAATGTGTTGGCACCGGCGTCGGAGATGAGGAAATCACCCTCAATCTTCACATCAGCCACCGAAGTGCGCGAAAGAATCTCTTTCAGGCCTGCCATGGCGTCGATTTTGCCCATACCGAAACGTTCGGGAGCAGCCTTGTAGAAATTGTCCTGCACGGCCGTACGTTTGAGCACGTCCTTGACATCGTCAATGGTGAGCGTGGGATCAGCCTGAAGCCAGAGGGCGAGCACACCCGACACGAAAGGCGCCGACATTGACGTACCTGACATTTCCGCCCAGTAATCCGTGCGGAAATCGCCGGCCTTTTCTGCCACCATAAGGCCTGCTTCCTGCGAGCCTGAGTTTTTAAGATTGGTCACATAGTATGAGCTGTACGACGATACCACAGCCTCGCCGGGACCTCCGATGTGAGGCAGAGTGCGACCGTCAAGAAGTGTGCCGTACGATGAGAACGATGCAATCTCGCCTTCCTTTGACGGATTACCGTCTTCGCCCTGATAGTAAATCACTTCAGTGTCACCGAGTACGGCCCATGTCGACTTATTGGTATAGGCAGCCACCGAAAGAGTATTGTCGCCG
>CAMWZB010000051.1 GCA_947178655.1 uncultured Porphyromonadaceae bacterium | reverse complement strand
CCATCACACAGCAGCTCGCCAAGCAGCTCTACACGCCTCCCACTTCAGGCCTGATGGCCCGTGCCATGCAGAAGCCCATCGAATGGATGATAGCCATCAAACTGGAGCGATACTACTCCAAGGAAGAAATTCTCAAGATGTATCTCAACCAGTTCGACTTCCTCTACAATGCCGTGGGCATCAAGAGCGCCGCCAAGGTATACTTCAACAAAGAGGCTTCGGAGCTGAACACCCTTGAAGCCGCCACTCTCGTGGGCATGGTGAAAAATCCGTCCTACTTCAATCCCGTCCGAAAGCCCGAGCGAACTCTCCAGCGCCGCAACGTCGTGCTCGAGCAGATGTACAAGGCCGACATGCTGTCCAAGGACGAACTCGAGCGCCTGAAAGCCGAGCCCCTGACTCTCGACTTCAAGCGCGTGGACCACAAGGACGGCCTGGCGCCATACTTCCGCGAAGAGCTGCGCCGGATACTCTCCGCCAAGAAGCCCGTGCGGTCTGACTATCCATCATGGGACCGTCAGAAATATGTGGACGACTCAATCGCCTGGGCCACGAATCCGCTCTTCGGATGGATTGAAAAGAACCGTAAGCCCGACGGCACAAAGTACGACATATACAACGACGGCCTGAAAATATACACCACTATTGACTCCCGCATGCAGACATACGCCGAAGAGGCAGTCCACGACCACATGAAGTCGCTTCAGCAGCAGTTCTTCAAGGAGAAAAAAGGCCAGTCATCGGCACCTTACACAACCAGCCGTTTGGAGCTGTCCGACGCCATGCGTGCCAAACTGATTGCGAACGCCATCAAGCAGAGCGAACGCGGACGAGTGGCCCGTCTGCGCGGACTCTCGGACGAAGAGCTGACTGCCGAGTTCAACCAGCCCTTCGACATGACCGTATTCAGCTATGACGGCCCGGTGGACACCACCATGACCCCTCGCGACTCGCTCCTGTACTCAAAGTCGTTCCTCCGCACCGGATTCATGTCCATGGACCCGACTACAGGATTCGTAAAAGCATATGTCGGAGGACCGGACTTCCGATTCTTCCAGTACGACATGGTATCGACAGGCCGCCGTCAGATAGGCTCGACCATCAAGCCGTTCCTGTATACTTATGCTCTCGAGACTGACGACTTCACTCCTTGCACGCTCATGCTCAACGAGCAGCCTACACTATATGATGAGAACGGACGCGTATGGCAGCCCCGAAATACCGGACACGCACGTATCGGAGAGATGGTTGACCTCAGATGGGCACTCACAAACTCCAACAACTGGATTTCCGCCCGAATCATGGACCGCCTCAGCCCTGCCGAACTGGTGAAGCGCATGCACAGCTACGGCATCACCAACCAGCTCCCGGCGGTGAAATCGCTCTGTCTGGGTCCGTGCGAAGTATCCGTCCGCGAGATGGCCACGGCTTACAGCGCCTTCGCCAACAAAGGCATGCGCTCGGATCCTATATACGTCACCGCCATAGCCGATGCCAACGGTAATATAATCAGCAATTTCTCTCCCATGCAGACTGAAGTCATAACACGGAAAGGATACTGGCGGATACTGTCCATCCTCCTCAACGTAGTGGACAGCGGAACCGGCAACCGCCTGCGACGCGCACCCTACAACATCACCGCACAGACCGGCGGCAAGACCGGAACCACCAACGACAACGCCGATGGCTGGTTCATGGCCTTCACCCCCGACCTCGTGTCGGCCACATGGGTGGGAGGCGAGGACCGCTATATCCACTTCAACAACATGGCGCAGGGACAGGGCGCGTCGATGGCACTCCCCATATACGGCAAGTACATATCCAAGGTATATGCCGACCCGGCCCTACCCTACTCGCAGACCGCGAAATTCGAGTTCCCGGCCGGACTCAATCTGTGCGAAGGCACCCTCCCTCCCGACCAGGAAGAGGAGGAAACCGTAAAGGAAGTCATATCCGGAGCCTTCGACTGACATGGCATTTTTAATGTCTGAATTGTTCCAATAATATATATACGCATAACCATAAAATACACAAATAGAAACACGACCCGATGAGAAAATGGCGAATTGAGGACAGCGCCGAGCTGTACAACATTATCGGTTGGGGCCGAAACTATTTCTCTATTAACGAGAAAGGTCACGTGGAAGTGACTCCACGCAAGGGATACGCATCTGTCGACCTGAAGGATGTTGTCGACGAACTTCAGATACGCGACATCTCCGCACCTCTGCTGATACGCTTCCCCGACATTCTGGACAACCGTATCGAGAAAATCTCGAACTGCTTCCAGCAGGCTTCGAAGCAGTACAGCTATGAAGCTCAGAACTTCATGATTTACCCCATCAAGGTCAATCAGATGAGACAGGTGGTGGAGGAAATCGTATCGTACGGCAAGAAATTCAACATCGGTCTCGAAGCCGGCTCCAAGCCCGAACTGCATGCAGTCCTCGCCACTAATATTGCCGAGAACGCCCTTATCATTTGCAACGGATACAAGGACGAGTCATACATCGAGCTGGCGCTGATGGCGCAGAAAATGGGTCGACGCATATATATCGTCGTCGAGAAACTCAACGAACTCCGCATGGTGGCCGACATTTCGCGCCGGCTTAAGGTGCGGCCCAACGTCGGTATCCGCATCAAACTCTCGAGCACAGGCTCGGGCAAATGGAGCGAGAGCGGCGGCGACCAAAGCAAATTCGGACTGCACTCTTCAGAGCTTCTCGAAGCGCTCGACATCCTTGACAGGCGCGACATGAAAGACTGCCTGAAGCTCATTCACTTCCACATCGGCAGCCAAATCAACAAGATACGCGTCATCAAGAACGCCCTTCGCGAGGCTACACAGTTCTACGTGCAGCTTGCCAAGCTCGGATTCGGCATTGAGTTCATCGACATAGGCGGCGGACTTGGAGTCGACTATGACGGCACCCGCAGCAGTTCCAGCGAAAGCTCAATGAACTACTCCATCCAGGAGTATGCCAACGATGCCGTATCGGCCATCGTCGACGTATGCACCAAAAACAATCTCCGGCAGCCCAACATCATCACCGAGAGCGGACGCTCTCTCACGGCCCATCACTCCGTACTGATTTTCGAAGTCCTCGAGACCACTTCGCTCCCTTCCTGGAAGGACTCGGAGGCAATCAACGACGACGCACACGAACTCGCCCGCGAGCTCTATCAGATATGGGACAATCTCGACATGTCGCGTCTCTTCGAGAGCTGGCATGACGCGCTTCAGATACGCGAGGAAGCTCTCGACCTCTTCAGCCTCGGCATGCTCGACCTGCGCACCCGCGCTCAGATAGAGAAACTCTTCTGGAGCATCGCACGTGAGGTCGGCGAGATAGCCGACGGCATGAAGCATGTGCCTGAGGACCTCCGCAAGATAGCCAAGATGCTGCCCGACAAATACTTCTGCAACTTCTCGCTTTTCCAGTCGCTTCCCGACTCATGGGCCATCGACCAGATATTCCCCATAATACCCATACAGCGGCTCGACGAGAAGCCGTCACGCACATGCACCATCCAGGACATCACCTGCGACAGCGACGGCAAGATATGCACATTCATAACAGCAGGCTCCACCGCCTCGGCTCTGCCGGTACATTCGCTCAAGCAGGGTGAACCATACTACATCGGTGTATTCCTGGTCGGTGCCTACCAGGAGATTCTCGGCGACATGCACAATCTCTTCGGCGACACGAACGCCGTCCATATCAGCGTGTACAAAGACCGCTACGAGATTGATCAGATCATCGAAGGCGAAACAGTCGACGAAGTGCTCGACTATGTGCAGTACAATCCCAAGAAACTTGTGCGAAACCTCGAAACGTGGGTGACCGCATCAATGAAAGCCGGCTCCATCACTCCCGAAGAAGGCAGGGACTTCATCAGCACTTACCGCTCGGGCCTCTTCGGGTACACCTATCTCGAGAAATAAGGCTCATGCGCTGGTTCATCAATCTGAGCTATCGCGGCGAGGCATTCCACGGATGGCAGCGTCAGCCGGGAGCAGAGTCTGTGCAGAGCCGTCTCGAAGATGCTTTCAGCACCATTCTGCGACATCCCGTGGCCATAACCGGCGCCGGACGCACCGATGCCGGGGTCAATGCCCGTCAGATGATTGCCCACACCGATCTGCCGGACTCCACGGAGCCTGACAGCCGGCTGGCCAGAGCTGTGAACAGTTTGTGCGGACCGGACATAGCAGTGCGGGGATTCGCACCTGTGGCCCCCGACGCGCATGCGCGCTTCGACGCCACCGAGCGGTCGTACCGCTACTTCGTGCACACTGAACGGTCGCCGTTTACCGGACCTCTGTCGTGGCACACCCGGCGCCCGCTCGACTTCGAGGCGATGAACCGCGCCGCAGCCCTGCTCGTGGGCCGACGCGACTTCACATCCTTCTCTAAGCTGCACACCGACGTCAGGACCAATATCTGCGACCTGCGCCGCGCCGCATGGCACCACATCGACGGCGAGGATGCCGACCGCTGGTACTTCGAGATTGCCGCCGACCGCTTCCTGCGCAACATGGTGCGCGCCGTCGTGGGGACACTCGTCGACGTGGGCCGCGGCAAGCTGGCTCCCGGAGACGTGCTTGACATCCTCGGGCGCAAGGACCGCTGCGCGGCAGGCACGTCGATGCCCGGCGAGCCGCTGTTCCTGTGGACGGTCGAGTATCCCTATCCCCTTGTATGGCAGTAATACGGGGCGTCGGTTCCACGCTGCCGGTCTGACCGGTCGGCGGCTTTTGCCGGGGCTCCGCGGCCAAAGAATCGTACATCTTGCAAAGACCCGCGCATAGTGCAGGATTTTAGACATGTATGTCACGATTTTGGACATGCATTACTACAAAGGGTCTGTACCTTTGCATAGAATCTAAAATCTGACGCAAACGATGAAAACAGCAAAATCAGGATTGTGGCCATGCGTGCTGCTGGGCATGGCAAGTGTATGGACAAGCGCACCGGCCGCCACCGATGCCGGGCGTGTGGCCTCGCCCGACGGCAGGAATGTGGTCGAAATATCTGTCGATGACCAAGGCGTGCCCTGCTACCGCGTGCTGCGCGACGGCCGGGAGCTGGTCGCCCCGTCGAAGATGGGACTGCGCACTGCCACGGCCGACTTCACCGCCAGAGTGACATTCATGACATCGCAGGACGGCTCCATCGACGAGACCTACCCCATGCCCACGGGAAAATTCTCCGTACAGCGCAACCGCTGCAACGAGACGCGCTTCACCTTCGGCAAGGACGGCGCGACACTTGACGTGGTGGTGCGCAGCTACGACGACGGCGTGGCATACCGCTACGAACTCCCCGGCGAAGGCTCGGCCGAAGTGCTCGCAGAGCAGAGCGAGGTGCGCATACCGGCCTTCGCCACGTGCTGGGGCGAACGCTACGTGGCCGACTACTCCACACAGTATCCGGCACGCGACTGGGAGGCCACCGCGGCGATAGAGAACGGCAGGATGTGCGCTCCGGTGCTGGTCAAGACCTCGCTCGGCGACGATGCGTACGTGATGATCACCGAAGCGGCCGTCAACGGCGACTACCACGCCTCGTCGCTCTTTGCAGGCTCGGCCGGTGACAAGGGACTCTTCACATTCGGCAACCCCGACCGCGTCACTGTCGCGCTCCCCTTCGCATCTCCCTGGCGCACCCTCTACGCCGGCAGCCTGACGTCGATGGTCGAGTCGAACCTCGTTGACAATCTCAATCCCGCCACCCCGATGGACGACCTCTCGTGGATAAAGCCGGGACTCTCGTCATGGGACTGGGGCGGCCTTGACGGCAGCCAGTGCCGCGACTTCGACACCGTGAAGCACTTCATCGACCAGGCCGCAGTCATGGGCTGGGACTACTTCACCCTCGACGAGGGCTGGGACTACTCGACCTACCGCCTCAAGGACGTGACCGACTATGCGGCGGCCCGCGGCGTGCGCGTGTTCATATGGTCGCATCAGAACCGCTTCACCAACGACGAGGAGCAGATGCGCGGGATATTCTCCGACTGGGCCGCGCTGGGATTCGCCGGAGTCAAGATAGACTTCTTCGAGAACGACAGCAAGGAGTTCATGGAGAAATACGAGACTATGCTGAAGGTATGCGCCGAGTGCCGCCTGATGGTGAACTTCCACGGCTGCACCAAACCCTCGGGACTGAGGCGCACCTATCCGCATCTGGTGACGTCGGAGGCGGTGTACGGCGGCGAGCAGTATTTCTTCAACCACCTTGCCACTCCGGCCGACCACAACGTGACGCTGGCGCTGACACGCAACGTCATCGGCGCCATGGACTACACGCCTACTGAATTCGCGCGCAAAGACGGCGTGATACGCCACACCACCACGTGGGCGCATCAGGTGGCGCTCGCCACCATATACGAGAGCGGCGTGCAGACCATGAGCGATTACCCTGAGAACATGATTTATAACGCGTCCGCACCGCTGCTGAAGGTGCTCCCGGCGGCCTGGAACGAGACGCGCTGCATCGAGGCCGAGCCCGACAGCCACATCAGCATGGCACGCCGCAGCGGCGACGACTGGTACGTGGCAGGCATCAGCAAGGACGCGCGCACGATGACTGTTGCGCTCGACTTCATCACCGCTCCCTGCACCGCACAGATATACAAGGACGGCACCTGCCCCTCGGACATAGCTTACGAGGAGCGCACGGTCAGCCCCGGCGATGAGCTCACGGTCGACGTGAAGGCGACGGGCGGATTCACCGTACGTCTGTCTGAGACACCCCACCGCCAGCCCGCACGTCTGCTCATAGAGGCCGAGTCCGGCCGCCTCATAGGGCAGGCCACGGTCGACGAAGACAGCCGCGGCAACTGCTCGGGCGGCAGGATGGCCGGCTTCCTCGGCAACGGACAGGGCTCGCTCGAATGTACGGCCGCAGTAGAGGCCGACGGGCTGTACGACATCACGTTCTTCTACGTGACGCAGGACACGCGCTCGATGGAAGTGAGCGTCAACGGCGGCGAGTACACCCGTAGATATGAATTCCCGGGCAACGGATTCTCATGGGCCTCCGACGGCCTGGCCGTCAAGACCGTGAC
>CAMWZB010000050.1 GCA_947178655.1 uncultured Porphyromonadaceae bacterium | reverse complement strand
CATTCTTTGCAAAATTTTATCAAAAAAATATTTTTTTTATTTTTTTTTTTTTTTAAAAATAAAAAAAAAAGCGGGGGGGGGGGGGGGGGGGGCGCCCCCCCCCCCCCCCCGGGGGGAGTTATTCAGATCGTATTATCGCATTTACGATGGTATAGTATAGAGTGTGGGAAGAGAGAAGAGTGTGAGAAATCAGTAGTTCCACTGGCAGGCTATCATGTGGAGGTTGGGACAAGCCTGCGTGCGGAGGTCGGTGATCATGTTGTAGCGGCAGTTGATGTAGGTAAGAGCCTGGTCGAAGCTGACATCAAGCATGGTGAGTTCGTTGTTGTTGCAGAGCAGACGCTGGAGGAAAGTCTGGTTCGACAGCGTGAGCGATGTCAGGTCGTTGTATGAGCAGTCTACGAACAGGAGGTTGGGGCACTGGTCAACGGTGAGGTTGGTCAGGTTGTTGTAGGAGCATACAAGGTCGATGAGGTTCTTGCAGTCGCGCATGCCGAGGGTCTTCATGTAGTTGTCCGTGCAGAGGAAGGTGCTCAGCGAGGGCAGACCGGAGACGATCATGTTGGCGATGCGGTTGCTGTCAAGGTTGATGTTCTGGAGGTTGGTGGTGCCAACGAGATTGATTGCGGTGAGCTTGTTGTAGCCTGCGTAGAGGTTCTTGAGCGCCGTGCAGTTGGTCACGTTGAGCGATTCGAGGTGATTGCTCTGGCAGTTCAGGGTCTCCAGGGTCGATGAAGCGTTGAGGTCAAGCGCAACGAGAAGATTCGAAGCGATGTTGAGGTTCTTGATGAAGGGCGCATCGTTGAGAGTGAACTCGGTGATGCGGTTGTTGTTGAGCGAAACCTTGAAGAGCTGTGTGCAGTTCGACAGGTCGGTTTCGGAGATGCGGTTTCGGGATGCGTTGAGTTCGGTCAGCGCGGCATCGCCTGCTACAGTGATACCGGTGAGAGCGTTGCGTGAAACGTCGACTTTGGTCAGAGCCTTGAAGCCCGAAAGGTCGAGAGTGCCAGCGAGGTGCTTGTCTTTCCAGTTGATTTCAGTGACGTTCTTGCCGACAACCTGTACACCTTCCCAGGTAGACGGGTCTTTGACGTCAGTGATTTTGAGAGCTTCAGCATTTGTGCCGCCTTTTTCAGAAGGCTGAGCCAGAAAACTTTGGAGCTGTTTGAGCTCGGTTTTGTTGACCTGAGCGAAGCAAGCAGCACTGCTAAGTGCTACTGCGAAGAGTAATGCGATCTTTTTCATATCAATCATAAATAATAGTTGTGTTTTCTAACCTTTGAATTATTAACAATCAGTGAATCGAAAAGTTTTCTAATCGTTGATTATATTTTAATAAAATCACTACCTTTGCGGAAGCTATACCAAAATAACAACACAAGATGAAATTCTGTTCAACAATCATCGCATTACTGGCCGCAGGCTGTCTGACGGCTTCTGCTCAGCGCATAGCCGTGCTGAGTGATGTGCACGTCACTCCCGGGAATGAGTGCGACAGGCAGCTCCGCAAGGCTGTAGACGACATCAATGCCACGCCCTTCGACCTTGTAGTGGTCAACGGTGACCTTTCGAACGAAGGCTCCGATGCAGAGCTTGCCAATATCAAGGGGATACTCGACGGTATACGTCATCCGCTGGTCGTACTGCCGGGCAATCATGAGAATAACTGGAGCCAGAGCGCGACCAAGACTTTCGTAGACCTGTGGGGCAATGACCGCTTTGTGACAACAGTGGACTCTCTTGTTCTTGTGGGCATCAACTGCGGCCCGTACATGAAGATGGGAGACGGACATATCAAGCAGGAGGACCTGCACTGGCTCAAGTCAACGCTTGACTCTCTGGCCACAGACGGGCGGCGGGTGCTGTCGTTCAACCACTATCCTCTGCTGTCTGACATCGACAATGTGGCCGACTATCTGGAGGTCATCGAGCAGTATCCGGTCATAGCTCATATCAACGGCCACTATCACACGTGGCGCACATATACGGCCGGCGGCGACGGCTCCGGCTCTGACCTCCCATGCATCATGACCCGTGCGCTTGACATGCGCGACGGCACATTCGGATACGCTCAGATAGAGGTGTCGCCCGAGTGGATAGCCGTCTATGACAAGGCCATCGGCCAGCCTCGGAAGGCCATGTTCGCCTTCCCTGCCCGCAAGGCGCACGCCAAGGCCAAGATGCCCGAGCGCGCGGCTCTTGAAGTACCGGCAGGATTTACGGTGGAGAAATTGTGGACCGACAGCGCATCGATATTCACACGTATGGCATTCGATGCCGACAATATCTATTTCGGCAATTCGCTCGGTCAGGCACGCGCTGTGGACCGTCATACAGGCAAACTGCGCTGGAGTGTGCCTACGGGGGCGTCGCTCTTCAGCCGGCCGACCGTGCTGAAAGGCGGAAAGGTAGCCTTCCCCAAGCACGACGGGATAGCTCTGATAGACAGCCGCCGTGGCCGTGTGACAGGCTCGCTGAAGTCGAAAGAAGGCCCGTATGTGGCCGACGGCACTCTAACGCCCGACGGCAAGGCTTACATGGCTTACATACAGGGAGGCTACAAGCGCATCGAGCGTCGCAATCCTTCGTCAGGCAAACTCGTATGGTCATATGACTCGCTATTCAACTATTGCCAGGCCGAGCCTGCCATCGATGGAAAGGATCTCGTATTCGGCGCATGGGACACCAATCTCCGCTGTCTCGACCTCGGCACGGGCCGTCTGCGCTGGGTGTGGAACAATGGCAAAACCGCCAATATGCTCGGCCCTGGCAATGTGGTGCCCGTCATAGCGGGCGACAAGGTGTTCACTGTCGCTCCTGACCGCTATATGACAGCCATCGACCGTGCGACGGGCCGTACTCTCTGGCGCAATAATGACCACCGCTACCGCGAGAGCCTCGGCCACAGTGAAGACTTCAGCCGCATCTACGCCAAGACGATGGACGGCGAACTCGTGGCAGTCGATGCCACAGCGCCCGATTTCCGCGAGCTGTGGACTGTGGACATGGGCATCGGATACGATCATGCTCCCTGCATCGTCCTCGAGCATGACGGAAGTGTCTACGTCGGTTCGCGCCGCGGCATCGTCACGATAGTCCGTGCCGACGGTTCGGGCGTCGAGGCTTCGCTTCCGTTAGGGGTCAGCGAAATCAATGGATTCGATATCGACCCTGCCACGGGTGATATATTCGTGTCGCTCATCGAGGGCACTGTCTATCGCATAGCCCGTAAATAATGGCTGACAACTGGCTTGAAAAGAAAATGGAGGAGCACCGCAGCGGCAGCAGACCTGCCGCGCGGCGCCTCTCTCCTGCCGGCACCCGCCGTGGTACGGCGACCTTCGACTTCGGCATCCGCCGCTTCTTCGTCACCGGCTGCGGCACAGCCCCCGGTGTGACCGAGGCTGTGGTGCGCGCATTGTCGGGCACAGGCAGTCTTGTAGCTTTTGTATGGGATGATGTGACCGGCGGACGACGGCTTGCGCAGGCTGCCTCCGCGAGGCACTATCCTTATGCTTCGGAACGGACCGGCGAGGCCCGTGCCGCTTTTGCTGCCGACGGTCCTGTCGATGCCGACATCGAAGTCAGTGCCGGCTCTGTGACAGTCCGCGCGCAATGGGGAGTGTCGCGAGTCACGGCTTCTGACCCTTCGGCCTTCGCCGACAGTGCCGGAGAGGCTGTGGTCTACCTGCTGCTGCCACTATCGCAGGGGCGGGTGACCGAAATTGTGATATGACAAGACCGGGCGTCTACTTGCGGTACACCTTGCGGATGACGCCCTTAACGATGACAGGTGTAATCTGCCCCGAATCGGTGCGTATGCGGATGGCTTTTGTGAACCGTCCGTGACTGCGTCCTGTGCTGTCGAATGTGACAGAGATGACAGAAGTGTCGCCGGGGGCAATCGGCGTGCGCCGGTATTCGGGGACTGTGCATCCGCATTCTGAGAATATTTTGATTATCGACAGCGGCTCGGTACCGTCGTTGCGCACCACTACGCTCCCGTGGGCTTTGTCGCCCGGAGTGATGGAGTCAAGGTCGATGGTGTTGCCTCTTGTGAAATTCAGCTGTGCGCCTGCGGTAATCGCCGCCAGCGCACAGCTGAGTATTGTTATTACAATTATTTTCATCGGATTGCTATCTTGGCTACCGCTACGGCGAATGTGTCGTTGGCCTTGATGATGTATGAGCCTTCCTCAAGGGTGAATGTAGCAGAGGCTCCGGCCATGTCGATGACCCGAATCACGCGCCCGGCGATGTCACAGACATGTATCGACAGGTCGGCTCCGGCCGCACTTGAGGTGACGGTCACTGAGCGTCCGTCGGCGTTGATGGCTATGCCGGCACCATCGGGTGATGCCAGTTCGGACATGATGAAGAGCCGTCCGGCCGTATCGCCGTCCACATGCACTTCGAGGCCGTCGCAGAGTGGCGTTGTCGAACTGTCGGCGGCATCGTAGAGCACAAGTCCTCCGAAAGCCGACGTATCGTCGTATTCGAAGCGCAGAACCACGTTCTCACCATCGGTCTCCGAACGGAATCCTACTTCGGTTCCGCCGGGTGATGTCAGAGTATTGACTGTCACGGCGCGGTTCGCCGTCACGGTGTACACTTGTCCTTCCGTGCCGAATGTCGGGTCGAAGAGCATGGCGGCATCCTCCGACGGTTCGTAGCCGTCCGATGCGAGAGCGTCAGCCCTGACGATGGCCGATGATATGTGTCGGCCGTCAGTGGCAGAGCGCGCGCTGATTCTCAATGTGCCGTCGGGCTGTCCGCAACTGCGCGAACGCAGGACGGCGGCATCCGACGCAGCGGTTATCATCGAATTGTCGAATGTCAGTGAGAGCGACTCTGCGTCGGCCTTTGCCTCGACGAAGAAGCCTTGCATAGGCGCAAGTACGGCGCCGTCACCGTCGACTGTGCCGACGAACTCCTGAAGATTCGGGTCGAATATCGCCGCGCTCTGAGTGTCCTCGCTGATTATCCAGTACTTGGCCTCGATGTTCTGATTGGCCTCGAAGAAGCGCTTCATGTCGAGTCCGGCCATGTATGGATTGCCGGTCAGGAAATAGCGTCCGGCCGACGCCGCGCTGATGACGGTCTGCAAGGGAGCCGTGCTTTCGTTGAGCCGGTACAGCTGGGCGTCGCGCACGGCGGTGGCATTGCCGGTGAAGTCGTCGTAGTCGGTGTAGTAGCTGTACGATGTATCATGCTTGGGCAGACGCATAAGCACGGGACGTGTGGCATCGAAAGCGGCCACGTCGCCGGCGTCGGTCTTGACGGAGAATCCTTCGCCGGCCCGGTACGCTTCGTTGACATCATTGAACACGTTGCTCCACGAAGTCTCCACGAATACGTTGCGGTCAGAGCCGCCACGCTCGTAGACGATGGCGCGGGCCTTGTTCCATGACCGCTGGTAGACTGCCGGCGCGAAGCGGTGGTGCAGCGAGCGGTCAAAGGTTATGGGCACGAAGCGCTCCGACTCCTGGCGTGCGTTTGCCGAGGGCATGTACATATCGCCTGCCACGGTGCCTGCGAATGGCGACGACAGCGAGTACCAGCGCTCGGGCTTCATCTCTATGTCGGCCCATGCGCGGACATAGCGCAGATATTGCTGGTTGAGTATCCACGAACCTGTCGTGAAGTGTATCTGTCCGCATTCGTTGGCCAGCCACGGACGGCAGCGGAGCGCCGCGGGATGGTCGGCTGTGGCCATGTCGAAGTTTATGAGTTCGGTGGCCGGAGCTTCGTCTGCGTCGGTCTCTGTCAGATGCGACCAAGGAAGAGACCCGAACGGAAGTGCTACATCGGCGTCCTGAGAGTCGAAGAGATGCGGAACCGCCGACCCGGGGATGATGACTTTGGTGAAGTCCATCGGGACGAAGCTGCGGGTGCGGTCGTTCGTGCCGCCGTCAGTGAGGTAGTCGGCCTGTGATGCAGGTGGACACAGCACGTCAGCCGACGATGCGCGGCGCCAGTTGTCATCGTTGTTCCAGTTAGTGCCGAACTCTCCTGTCCAGTACTGGTATTCGGGCACGACTTTGATGGTGAATACATCCTGACCTTCGCAGACATCACCACCCTGAGCTACAGCGTCTTCATCGAAACTGTAGCGGAATCGGTAGGTGTATCCTTCACGGAAGTTGAAGTCGGTGAAGAAATTCATCTTGAGCATATTGAGCGCCGGGGTCGATCTGTCGGCGATGATGTCGGTGAGCTGGCCTGCCGCCAGAAGGGGACCCTGG
This sequence comes from uncultured Porphyromonadaceae bacterium, assembly GCA_947178655.1. The sequence continues at coordinate 918 of CAMWZB010000050.1, read as the reverse complement.
GTTGTGTTGCCTCCCTGAATGTTGCGGTATGCCGGGTCATCGCTCTCGACCAGATATATCAGCCTGTCAGAGCCGGGTCGCATGGCCGTCACACCGGATGTGACGGGCATGACACGGCGCACGGGCACTTCGAGCAGACGCTGCGGAACTGCTCCGGCCGACGCGCTGACACTTCGCAACTGGCGCAGACCTGCGCGCAGAGGCACGTCGATGAGGCTCTCGGGGTAGGGGATGCCTTCGGATACGCCGTGCCACATCTGCGGGGCCTGATGGCGTACGGTGATGCGCACTTCGGTGGGCTGGGTGCATATGAGCCACTTGTCGCCTATGTGATAGTCGGCAGGAACGGCCAGCACAAAGGCGTGGCCTTCGTCCTCGCCTTCGGGAATTTTCACCGGCGGGAACACGTAGCTTGAGCCGCTCAGTCGCAGCAGGGGAGCGATTTCGTCGTTTTCGCCTGACGGAAGAGTGAACGACCGTACGAATTCACGCTGCTCTTCGGTGAATACTCCGTCAGTTTTCATCCGGTCGATATCTGCCTCGCGCGGATTGAGGGTGCGCATGTTGATGAGTGCCTCGTGGAGGGTGAATCACTGCTCCGAGACGATATTGGTGAATTCATCGTAGGAGCCGGCGAACCAGTCGAATACGGCGTTGTGCTCTACCACCTCGATGTCTTCATCTTCCTGGAGCTGTCCCTGAAGGTCGACCTGCACGACCGGTGCCTGATTCTCACAGACTATCACCGGTTCGCCCGGGTATACGACGCTTCCGTCTACTTTGATGACGCCTGATGCCTCGATACGCAGCGAGCACTTCTTCGAGCACGGGTCTTCGATGCGGAACAGTTCGTAGCCCGGACCTCTGTCCGGATTGACAGCCACGCCTTCAGCGGGAGCGTAGAGGGCTATATAGAAT
>CAMWZB010000049.1 GCA_947178655.1 uncultured Porphyromonadaceae bacterium | reverse complement strand
CTACATAACCGATATAGGATATTATCCCAAGGCACAGCATCACTACAGGCACCGCAATCCACCTATCGGACAATACGTATTCATATACTGCATCGACGGATGCGGATGGTTCGAACTTAACGGGACGACCTATGAAGTGTCTGCAAACCAATATTTCATACTGCCGGCAGGTGTACCCCACACCTACGCAAGCTCTGACAGCAATCCCTGGACAATATACTGGGCTCATTTCAGCGGAACGACGGCACGACACTTCGTTGAGCCCGACCCATCGCCACAGACAATAGCCCCCGGACTTGACTCAAGAATATCTGACCGCATCAATATCTTCGAGGAAATATACAGCACTCTTGACGACTCCTTCGCTATAGAGAACATACGCTACGCGGTCTCGTTGTTCCATCATTTTCTGGAATCGATGAGATATCTCAACCTGTACCGTAAAGTCGGCAACAGGAAACACGACTCGGATGTGATAGAGTCGACCATACACTATATGGCCGAAAATGTAGAACGGCGACTGTCTCTCAACGACATCGCCGACTATTCGGGATTCTCTCCATCGTACCTGTCATCCATGTTCAAAAAACGTACAGGATACAGTCCTGTGACGTATTTCAACCTTCTGAAAATACGTAAAGCATGTGAACTGATCAACACCACGAGCATGAAACTCACCCAGATAAGTTTCAAGCTCGGGTTTGACGACCAGTTCTATTTCTCCCGCCTTTTCAACAAAATGATGGGAATGTCGCCTAAGGCATATCGCGCATTACCGAAATCATAGCGGGATTTGACAGGCCGGTCACTCGACCAGTCTGAAGGTCAGCGAACTGCGGATATCACGCGATGAAGAGCCGAACATGGCCTCGAACGTACCCGGCTCTGCAACCCAGGCATGTCTTTCGTCATCATAATAGCTCAATTCATCCTTGCCGATAGTGAACGTAACTTCCTTCTCCTCTCCCGGCGCAAGTTCAACCTTGCTGAATCTCTTCAGTTCCTTCAACGGGCGTGGAAGCGATGACTTCTTGTCGGAGATGTAGAGTTGTACGGTCTCTTTACCTGCGGTTTTTCCGGTATTCTTCACTTTCAGCGTGAATGTTATTGAACCGTCGGCACCCAGCTGTTTCTTGTCAGCTACAGGCTTGCCATAGTCGAATGTCGTGTAGCTCAATCCATGACCGAAGGGGAAGAGCGGAGTTGTCTTCGCTTTGTCAGCATGACGGTAGCCGACGAAGATATCGTCACGATAATACTCAGGTATCGTGTCACGGGAATGCTTCAGAGCCTCGGCATCGCCCGGATACTCGCCGACAGCATGCGCACCGACGTCTTCAAGCCGGGCCGGGAAGGTGAACGGCAGTTTGCCTGACGGGACCACATCTCCCGATATGATGTCGGCTATGGCATTACCGGCTTCGGAGCCTGAATACCATCCCTGCAGGACTGCGGCCACGTCGTCGATCCATGGCATGGCCACGGCATTGCCCGAGATATTGACCACTATGACATCATGGTTGACTTTGGAGAGTTCAGCAATCAGACGGTCCTGCCCGTACGGAAGGTTCAGACCGGCTCTGTCAGTGTCCTCGCAGTCCTGATGCGGATTTTTGTTGAGGCCTCCTACGAATATCACATAATCCGCATCGCGGGCTACATCAACAGCTTCATCTATCAGTTCGTCCTCGGAACGGGAATCGGAGATATTGAGCAGAGCCATTCCGTCATGCTCTTTCAACTGCTCTCCGGCATATCCGCGTGCATACACGATTTCCGCGTCCTTGCCGAATCGTCTCTTCAGGCCCTCGAGAGGCGATATCTCTTCGCGGACTTTCAGTGAAGAACTTCCTCCGCCGACAGTCATCGGCTTTATAGCATTCTCTCCGATGACCGCTATCTTCTTCTTCCCTCGCATATCGACAGGGAGCACACAGCGGTCGTTCTTCAGAAGAACGATTCCCTCGCCGGCGATACGGCGCGCTGCTGCTATATGTTCAGGCGAATTGAGGCAGCCGTACGGTTTGGCTGTATTCATGGCAGTGCGGAATATCAGTCTCAGCACGTTAGCGGCCTTGGAGTCGAGTTCGCTGACATCCGCCTTCCCTTCGTCGATGAGTTTCAGATATGGGTCGGCAAGATAGTAGCTGTCATATGCGTTCTTCTTCCCTTCCGAGAGGCCGTTGGTCCACGAACCGAATTCAAGGTCGAGACCGCCGGTGATGGCCTGTTCTGTGTCGTGCACACCGCCCCAATCGGAAATCACCGCTCCGTCGAATCCCCATTCATCACGGAGAATCTCTTTCAGCAGGCGCGGATTCTGACAGACATGCCGCCCTTTGTACAGATTGTACGACGCCATAATCGACCATGCGCCTCCCTCCTGAACCGCCGCCTTGAATGCCGGAAGATAGATTTCGTAGAGCGCACGGTCGCTGAGGTCCACATCAGTGTCATGCCGCCGGCTCTCCTGATTGTTCAGCGCATAGTGCTTCACACAGGCGGCGACTCCGTTCTTCTGAAGTTCCCTGACATATGGCACCACCATGACTGATGCAAGATAAGGGTCTTCACCTATATATTCGAAATTCCTTCCGTTCAGTGGCGTGCGGTATATGTTCACGCCCGGACCGAGAAGCACGTCCTTCTCCCTGTAGCGTGCCTCCTCGCCAATGGCTTTGCCGTAAAGAGCGGCCATCTCAGGATTCCACGTCGCTGCAAGGCACGTAAGAGCCGGAAACGCCGTGCATGAGTCGTTTGTCCATCCGGCCTGATTCCACTCGTCCCACAGGACCTCGGGACGTACGCCATGAGGGCCGTCGGTGCACCATAGTTCAGGGATGCCCAGCCTCGGCACACCGGCCGAACTGAATTTCGACTGCGCATGGATAATGGCAATCTTCTCGGCAGTGGTCATACGGGAAAGGGCGTCATCCACTCTCTCTTCCAGCGGAAGCGAGCCATCCTGATAAGGCAACAGTCCGGAGAAAGACTGAGCCGACACGGATGCGGCGGATGTCATAAGCACGAAAGCGGCTGTAACTTTTAAAAGTTTCATCGGTCTTGAAGATTTATAAGGTATTATCGTCATCGGTATTTAACGGTATTTATGCTGTCGGCTGTCATCGTCCCTTCAAACACAACTTCAGCCGGACCTGTCATCAGGATGTGTCCGTCGGCAGAGATGTCGATGTGAAGCGTACCTCCACGCAGCACTATGTCCAACGGATAGTTCATGAGTCCGGCTGCCACGGCTGCCGCGGCAACAGCACATGCACCTGTACCGCAGGCGAGCGTCTCACCGACGCCGCGCTCCCAGGTACGCACATCCACAGCATCGGCCGAGGCACGGATGCAACCGAATTCGATATTGGCGCCTTCGGGCCACATGCGGTGGCGCTCAAGCATCGGCCCATGTTCCTCGAAACGCACTGAAGCGAGGTCGTCAACGAATATCACTCCATGCGGATTGCCCATCGATACGGCAGTCAGACTGTACATACATCCGCCGACATCTACGGGAGCTCCGATCAGTGGCGCATCTGACACTACCGGAACGCACGAAGGCTCGAACACAGGGGCGCCCATGTCGACCGTGGCCGAGACAAAAGCACCATTGTCGGCATTCACCCTCACTGTACGCAGCCCGGCTGCAGTACGTATGGTCAGCTCCTGACGGGCCACATGCCTCTCAAAGAGCAGACGGGCCACACAGCGGATGCCGTTGCCGCACATTCCGGCTTCAGAACCGTCGGCATTGAATATACGCATACGACAGTCGCAATCGCTGTCGGGCTGAAGCACCAGAAGGCCGTCGGCGCCCACGCTGAATGCCCGCGGACAAACGCACCGGGCGAGCTCTCCGAAATCGCCTGCCTCAGTGTCGGGCCACGGATTGGCAAGACAGTCGAGCACAACGAAATCGTTGCCGATGCCGTGCATCTTTATAAAGGGGATGCTTTTCATCGCAGCGATTTAACAGCATTTACGATAGCGTCGATTCCTTCCATGAGTACACTGCGCGACACACCTATATTGATTCGTACAAAGCCCTCTCCCCCGGGTCCGAAAGTCACACCGTCGCTCACGGCTACCCGAGCCTTGTCGACAAGCAGATGCATCAGGTCGTCATGGCTGAGACCGAGGCCGCCGAAATCCACCCACAGGCCGAATCCCGCCTCGGGCATAAAAGGACGCACACCCTCAAGTGCACCCAGGCACCGGCACACTTCAGCGGCATTCCCGCGGATATAACCGAGCACACAATCCAGCCAATCGTCGCCGAAACTGTACGCGGCCTCGGTGGCAATCACTGCAAAAAGCGGAGGTGTGTCAAATTCGCTCGCGAGCAGCCACCGGAAGAACCCATCGCGCAAATCAGGATTGTGCACTACGGTCCAGGCGCTCGAAATGCCGGGTATGTTGAATGTCTTGGAAGGAGCTCCGATAGTGACGCACACCTCTCGGGCGTCATCCGACACAGTCGCTGTAGGATAGTGAGCGCCGTCAAGCACCATATCGCCATATATCTCGTCGGATATCAGCAGCATCCCGTGGCGCCGGCATATCCCGGCCACCTCGGCAAGCACCTCGGCAGGCCACTGTATGCCGATGGGATTATGCGGATTGCACACTATCATGGCCTTCGGCCGACACTCCGCACATAGCTTCTCAAGGCTCTCGAGATCCATCGAGTAGCGGCCGTCAGGACCGAGTACCAGCGGATTGTCGAGCGGCACACGGCCATTGCCAGTGATGACCGAGCGGAACGAATGGTAGACCGGCGGCTGTATCACCACGCTGTCGCCGGGACGCGTGAAGTAGTTCAGCGCCAGTCCGAGCCCTTTCTTGACTCCCGGCAGGAAGTCGATATCCGACCGCGGCACAGTCCAGCCATGGCGACGACGGAGCCACGAAGTGATGGCGCTCCAGAAGGAAGCCGGAGCCGTCGTATATCCGAACACGGGATGGCTGACGCGTCGTGCCAGCGCATCGCTTATGGCCGGACACACGGCGAAATCCATGTCGGCGATCCACAGCGGACGCAGATCGGTGCGTCCGTATTTCATTTCGAGTTCTTCGTATTGTGTAGCCAGAGTGTGGAGACGGCTGACTGGCTTATCTAAATTGTATCGGTCTTTAATCATTTGACAAAGATAGCACAAATTTTCGAGTAAAGCAAAGCCGGCTTCCACGAAGGAAACCGGCATCGCTTTGTGTATCAATAATTATGTATTCAGCTGTTTTCCGCTGCCGTCTGCGAGCCGTATGTCTCCTTGATAATCCATACGCAGGCTGACGCTATCAGCAGCAGGACTCCGGCCACAAGGAGCATGCCCACGGTGAGAGGAGCGCCATTGGCGGCAGGGGGGAAACAGTGCAGAATGGCACCGCCACAGAGAGCCGCCACAATCTGCGGGACTGTGATGGTGCAGTTGAACAGACCGAGGTACGTGCCGATATTGCCGCCCGAGAGTGCGTTGGTGAGGATGGTGAATGGCATCGACAGAATGGCGGCCCAAGCACAGCCCATGAGCGAATAGCTGATGGCCAGCATGTACTGGTCGTGAATGAAGTAGACCGATATGAAGCCGATGGCGCCCAGAAGAAGGCTAAACGAATAGGCCGGCTTGCGACGACGGAAGAATCCGAGCACGACAGCCCACAGTACGGCAGCGATGGCCTGAATGGCGAAGAGGTTGCCGTTCCAGTCACCGGCGTTCTGATATTCGGCGGTGGCAGGATTGAGGACGGTCTTGTAGTTCAGGGTGATGTCCTCACGGCTGTTGACGGCCGGAAGTGTCGATGTCTGCTCAAGCTCGTATTTGCCTGTGTTGGTATTGATATTCGCTATATGCGCGAGAGTGAGTGCCGTTCCGGGACGGATGAGAGAGAGACGGGATACCGCCACAGCATCGCTGCCGAGCATCACAGGGACATCGTCAATGACAAGGGTGGTCCCGGCAGGAGCGAAAGCTGCTCCGTCAGGGATGACAAGGTCCGCGCCGTCAACCATCACGGCTTTGCCTCCGGCAATCAGTGTATCACTGCCGAGCACGACTGTCGACGGTTGCACAAGGTCGCCGTTGACCGATATTCCGGCCATGACGAGGTATCCGTTCTCTATGACCGGATGCTCGCCGTCGAATATATACTTGTCATCATAGCGCTGTCCATTGATGGTCACGCCTGTCACTTCCTGCACTGACGGCGCATCGAATGCCTGAAGAGCTACAGCATCGGTCGAGTAAGTCCACATATACAGGAAGGCTGCCCAACAGAAGAACTGCACTACTCCGACGGTCCAGAATACCTTGGGAGCCTTGACAAGGAGCTTCAACATGTTCTCTCTGGGGCCTTTGGCATCGCGGGTCTCGTCGATGTTATGGAACTCGGCATATTCATGAGGAGGCATCTCCTTGACTTTGGCGAATGTATAGGCCACACATATGGCAAGAATACCGGCTCCGATATAGAACGCCCAGGTCACGGTCGGAGGCACTTCGCCTGCGGGAGCTGTATTGCTCAGGAACATCGCCAGCACGAAAGGTGCGATATATCCTACTACTGACCCTGCATTGCACAGAAATGACTGTATCGAATAGGCAAGACCCTTCTGCTTCTCGTTGACAAAGTCTCCCACAAGCATCTTGAACGGCTGCATGGCCATATTGATGCTCGTATCGAGCAACATGAGCATAATCAGTCCGAACATGATGGCCTGCGATATACCAAGTCCGAGCGAACCGGCGTTGGGAAGGAAGCACATCACAACGATGGCCACTGCGGCGCCTACAAGAAGATAGGGCAGACGTCGGCCAAGACGGTTCCAGGTGCGGTCACTGGCCGACCCTACTATCGGCTGCACAATCAGACCCATCAGAGGGGGAAGAATCCAAAAATAACTAAGGTCATGCGGGTCAGCTCCGATAGTCGAGAATATACGGCTCACCTGAGAACTCTGAAGCGCATAGGCAATCTGAACGCCGAAGAATCCGAAACTCAGATTCCATAGTTTCCAAAAACTAAGATTGGGTTGCTCTTTCATTGGTAAAAGAAGGCGTAATTATTTAATAAGTATGATAATAAAAAATCTCTACAATTGTATGAATGTACAAAATTAGCAATTATCCTACCATTCGATGCCCGGCGATCTGTTAATTATATATAAAACAGGAATGCCAAAATATGTCTTAGGCCGATTCCGACATTTTATCATAACCGGTCTGTCACGGCATCGGCAAGTCCCCGTCTCTTCGTGTCAGAAACTGCGACAAGAGGGCCGTTCTGAAGCAGAACGGCCCTCTTGTGA
>CAMWZB010000048.1 GCA_947178655.1 uncultured Porphyromonadaceae bacterium | reverse complement strand
GAACCGTGTCATGAATGATTACGCCAGCGGCGCACGCTTCATCTCGATGGGCCGTGTCCTCTTCGGCGCTTCATACCGCTTCTGACACATATCTATATAGTTTTCAACGGCAGCGTCGAACTTTTTCGGCGCTGTCGTCGTTGTTTACATAGATTAGTTTATCGCATCATGAGTTATTATCGTGCTTTTATCTTTGCGCTTGGCGCAGCCGCCGGTCTCACGGCCGGCGCGCGCCGGGTGGCAGTTCCGGACATTGTCAGCCGGCTCGAGTCTGTCGGTGAGTACTGCGCGGGTGTGCGCTATGAAGTTCTGTTGGCATCTTTATCAGAGCCTGTGGGCTATGACGTGGCGCTACAGTCTGCTCCGGCTCAGTCCGACACACTCTCTCCATGCGACTATTTCATAGACTGGACCCTTCATCTGCCCGACGGAAATTCTTCCGAAGGCTTCTCCGCATATTTCGACGGCCATCACTTCCGTTTTCGCGACAGCCGGCTTCAGGAGTATCATGCCACAGAAGATGTCATGCCCTTCGCTCCGGCAGGCGATGCGGCTCGCGGAGTGCAGTGTCAGGTACAGTTCGCCGAACTCCTCCCCGGCTTTCTGGCCCGCCGATTCGCCGAGATGGCCGCTGACTCGACGTACATATTCACTGTCACGGCAGATACTGTATGCTCGGGAGTGCCGGCCACGGTGCTCAAGGGAGTCCGACGGATATCAGGCTACGACTGCGCCGAATACGTCTATGTACTCGACAATGCAACGATGCTTCCCCGCCATATATCACTCGAGACCAATCCCGGTCAGATCGGAGAGCAGAGCATCGTGGCCGACTACGTCACATCCGGGTCTCCTCGTCTTGCTTCATTTACCATCGATGCGCTCACGGCGCTCGAAAGCGAAGCGTTCGGCAAGTATCGCGAGAACACATTCTCGCTCGACAATCTGCCGGGACGCCCTTTGCCGAGAATATCGGCGCCTGCGCTCGACGGCACTCGTTATGACCATGTGGCCGGTGCGCGCTTCGCGGCTCCGACTGTGCTGGTTTTTGCCGATACCTCGGTCGGCTCGACTCCACAGATGATCGCCGACATCCGCCGTGCCGTCGCCACGGCTCCGCGTCAGGTCGATGTAGTATGGGCGTTTCTGGACCAGCGGCCTGACGACATCGAGGCCGTCACGGGCGGCTCAAGGCCCGGAGAGACTGTCCTCCGTCATGCCGGAGGTGCCGCGCGCGACTGCGGAGTAGGAGCCGTCACGCCCGTACTCGTTTTCGTGAATACCGACGGAACTGTCAGCGATTTTATCCGTGGATACAACCGCGACATCGCTTCTGACGTTATAACGAAAGCAACATTGTGTAACTAACAAGCGAAATATATGGAAACAATCTATTTCAAGGGGGAGCCATGCCACACCTACGGGACTGTCCCTGCTGTCGGTACTCAGGCTCCGAAGTTCAGACTCACAGGCTCTGACCTCAGCGAGGTCTGCAGCTGTCAGTATGCCGGCAAGAGAATTGTGCTTAACGTATTCCCAAGTCTCGACACTCCTGTATGCGCTATGTCGGTGCGTAAATTCAACAAGGAGGCTGCCGGGCTCCCCGACACTGTCGTCATCAACGTGTCCAATGACCTTCCCTTCGCCATGGGCCGGTTCTGTGCCGCCGAAGGCATCGACAACGCAATCGTCGCTTCGGCTTTCCGTTCGCCCGACTTTGCCGAGCAGTACGGCCTCACCATTGTCGACGGTCCGCTTGCCGGGCTCCTCGCTCGTGCGGTCATCGTCATCGACGAGAAGAATAACATCATATACCGCGACCTCGTCAACGAAATCACCAACGAACCTTACTACAAAGGCGCCGTCGATATTCTCAAGAACGTGAAGTAAACCACACACCTTTTTGTCCACACATCGGCAGCCAAGAATGTCGCGTTTTCAGAATGCGGCATTTTTGGCTGCATTTTCTGTATCGGTTATTTGCCGAAGTTCACTATCTTTGCACCCTGAAAAATCTCAGTGATACGATATGTGGATATTGCTTGCTGTCTGCTCGGCCGTCGGTCTCGGCTTTTATGATATAATGAAGAAAATATCAGTGCGCGACAATAATGTGCCTGTCGTGCTGCTGCTGAACACTCTTTTCGGTACACTGCTGATGTCGCCCGTCATCATCGGATGCCTCGCGGATGGCTCCGTCGGCCTCGGCGACTCCATGACAGGGCATGCGCTGATAGTGCTTAAAGCCATTATAGTGCTCAGCTCATGGATTCTGGGCTACTTTGCCATCAAGCATCTTCCGCTCACCATTCAGGGGCCCGTCAGCGCCTCCCGGCCTGTGATAGTCCTTGTCGGTGCGCTGGTAGTGTTCGGCGAAAGACTCAATGCCATGCAGTGGGTCGGAATTCTGCTCGGCTTCCTGTCCCTCTTCCTCATCAGCCGCATCGGCTCGGCCGAAGGTTTTTCATTAAGGCACAGCCGCTGGCTGTGGATGTCGATAGGCGCGACGGTTCTGGGCGCTGTAAGTGCCCTTTACGACAAGTATCTGCTGCGCTGCTACGAGCCTCTCGAGGTACAGGCATGGTACTCATTCTATCAGATGGCGATAATGGGAGCCATCGTCCTCGTCCTCGTCCGTACCGGCCATGCCGGGGCACCCTTCCGATGGCGCTGGACCATCGTCGGCATATCCATCTTCCTCACCGCTGCGGACATAGCGTATTTCTACGCGCTTTCCTTGCCGGGGTCCATGATAGCCGTCGTATCGATGATACGCCGCGGCAGCGTTCTGGTTTCATTCGCGTACGGTGTCATCGCTCTGCGAGAGCGCAATATCCGCGGCAAGCTCATCGACCTCGGCATCCTCCTGCTGAGCCTTCTCTGCCTCATCATAGGGTCGTGATAGGGATGTGAGGACAACTCCTTTTTGCTTATCCCGATTTTTATCCGTAATTTTGTAGTCTGAACGTAAAACGCAAGATTCTAAGGAAAAAAGAAATGATAACGGTAAGCAATTTAGGTATCCAGTTCGGCAAGAAGCCGCTCTTTCAGGACGTCAATCTCAAGTTCACTCCCGGCAACTGCTATGGCATCATCGGTGCCAACGGAGCCGGAAAGACAACTCTCATGCGTATGCTCAGCGGGCAGCTCACTCCCACCGCCGGCACCATCGCACAGGGCCCCGGCGAGCGTATGAGCGTCCTCGAGCAGGATCACTTCAAGTTCGACGACTGTACTGTGATTGAGACCGTACTCCGCGGACACACAGTCCTCTGGGATATCATACAGGAGAAGGACGCCCTCTATGCAAAGCCTGATTTCAGCGATGCCGACGGCATACGCGCCTCCGAACTCGAGGAGAAGTTTGCCGAGCTTGAAGGATGGAATGCCGAAAGCGATGCCGCTGCACTTCTGAGTGGTCTCGGCATCAAAGAGGACCGTCACAATATGCTCATGCGCGATGTCAGCGCCAATGAGAAAGTGCGTGTGCTTCTGGCAAAGGCTCTGTTCGGCAACCCTGACAATCTCCTTCTCGACGAACCTACCAACGACCTCGATCTCGAGACTGTGGCTTGGCTCGAGAACTACCTTTCGAACTTTGAGAACACTGTGCTCGTCGTCTCGCACGACCGTCACTTCCTCGACTCTGTCTGCACGCACACCCTCGACATCGACTACAACCGTGTGCAGCTCTTTGCCGGCAACTACTCGTTCTGGTATCAGAGCTCGCAGCTCGCCCTCCGTCAGCAGCAGCAGGCCAACAAGAAGGCCGAGGAGAAGCGGCAGGAGCTCCTCGAGTTCATACGCCGTTTCAGCGCAAACGTCGCCAAGAGCAAGCAGACCACTTCGCGCAAAAAGATGCTTGAGAAACTCAACATCGAAGAAATCCAGGCGTCGTCGCGCCGCTATCCGGGCATCATTTTCACCCCGTCGCGCGAGGTCGGCAACAAGATTCTCGAAGTACGCGGACTGTCTGCAAGTGTCGACGGTACAGTCCTGTTCAGCGATGTGAACTTCCAGATAGAGAAGGGCGACAAGGTGGCGTTCCTTAGCCACGACCCGCGTGCCATGACGGCTCTCTTCGAGATTATAAACGGCAACCGCAAGGCCGACTCCGGCTCTTTCGAGTGGGGACAGACCATCACCACGGCATATCTTCCGCTCGACAATTCGGACTTTTTCAACACCGACTATAACCTTGTCGACTGGCTCGGACAGTTCAGTGACGACTCCAGCGAGATATATCTCAAAGGATTCCTCGGGAAGATGCTCTTCTCAGGCGAGGACGTGCTCAAGAAGGCTTCGGTGCTGTCCGGCGGTGAGAAGATGCGCTGCATGATAGCCCGCATGATGCTTCGCGACGCCAACACTATGGTTCTCGACTCGCCCACCAACCACCTCGACCTTGAGTCGATTCAGGCGTTCAACAACACCTTGCAGACATTCAAGGGCGTCATCCTGATGGCTTCGCACGACCACGAGTTCATACAGACGGTATGCAACCGCATCATCGAACTTACGCCGAACGGCATCATCGACAAACTCACCGAGTACGATGACTATATCTCTGACCCCCGTGTGGCCGAAGCCCGCGAGAGGCTCTACAAGCAATAATAACATCTACCTGAATATACCGAAAGAAAAATGATCAGACACACCGTTATGTTCCGTCTCTCGGCCGAGGGCGAGCAGCTTGCCGACATTTGCCGGCGGTTCAAGGACGGGCTGGAGGCGCTTCCGCCCGTCATCGATGGCCTTGATGCCATGGAAGCACATGTCAACGACGTTCCGGCAGAAGGAAACTGGCATGTAGTCCTCACTGCCACATGCCCTGACGCACAGGCGCTTGCTGCATACGCCGTACATCCGGCACACCTGGCATGTGTGGCCATCATCAAGCCATTCATAGCCGGCAGAGCCTGCGTGGACTATAATGTATGACCCAAGGGTCGCTCGACACATTACGCTCCGACCTCGACGCGCTGGCTTCGTCCGGCGCGTCGGCCGCGTCGAAGTATAACGCTTTGGCCCGTTGCTTCTTCGATATTCTCGACGAAGGCGTGGCAGAGGCTCCCTTCAATTTCTCAGGTCCGTTCGCCAAACTTGACTATCTGCTCACTGAGAAGGGCGCTTCCGTGGCTATGCGTCGAGCCGTCAACGGTGCCCGTACACGCTTCCGACATCGCTCGACGATGCCGGAGATGTTGCTTGAGGAGCATTTCAATGACGATTTGAGAGCCGTATGCGACTTCTGTGCATTGCTGGACGGAACCGGAGTTGAGGCTTCTGAGACCGGTGCGGCTGACGCTGACGATATCGCCGGTTCGTTGCCTGACCGCTGCGACTGCCTTCGGGTCATTGTAGTGAAGGTATTCGGCTCTGTCATATCGGCGGTCACTGACAGCGAGGTGCCGTACACGGTATCAGTCGATGCTTCGCTTCCCGACCGCCTATACCTTCTTGACATCGTACGTCCGCGCGACCAGCTCAATCTCGTCGACTGCACGGTCGGGCCCGACGGCCGCGCTCGGGCTGCATACATAATCTACGAACCGGATTTTTTAGTCAACGTCACACAGATTGCCGGTTGCTTCGAAAACTTCGGTGCCGACCCGCGGCTTGCCATCGTGCGCAAGTTCAAGGCTCCGGCCAATACCGAGGCCATCAATCTTGGTAACTTCGCTTCTCAGCTCCTTGACGAAGAAGTGAACGCCGCGGTTCCCGATACGCTCGACTTCGCCACGAGCGCGCGTACATTCTTCAGAGCGAATGCCGTCAATCTTGCCACATGCGGCCTCACGCCGTCGTTCCGCTTCGACGCCATCGGGCAGAGCGCCAACATCCACAAGGCCATACACCGCGACATGGCCGCGGCAGTGTCAGGTTTCGACCGCTCGAAAGTCATGCTCGAACCGGCATTTTTCTCCGAGATGCTCGGTCTGCAGGGGCGTATGGACCTCATGCAGCTTGATTACCGTGTCCTTGTAGAGCAGAAATCAGGCAAAGGGGCCTGGCCTCCGGGACCGGAGCCTGACGTCCCGCGATATCGCGAGTCCCACTATGTGCAGCTCCTGCTTTACATGGCCATAATGCGTCTCAACTACCGTGAACGGTACGAGGCTAATGCCCGCCAGCTCAGTGCATTCCTCATGTATTCGCGCTATGGCCGTCCGCTGGTGGCTCTGGGGCCGGCTCCGGAGTTGCTGTGGGACGCACTGAAGCTCAGAAATCTTATCGTCTACTACGAGAACCGCCTTGCCGAAGGCGACTCTGACATATTGTGTGCGCTCACTCCGGAGAGCCTGAATCACGGTAAGCCTGACCGCTTCTGGGAGCGATATGCGCGTCCTCAGCTTGCCGCGGTCCTTGATGCCTACCGCACCGACGACACCCTCGCGCTTGCCTACTTCAAGCGTATGCTTCACTTTGTGGCACGCGAGCACGCGCTGGCCAAAATCGGAAACCGCACCAAACGTGGCTCCGGCTTTGCCGCCACATGGCACAGCAGCGTGACTGAGAAACTTGAGGACGGCAACATCTACACCGGTCTGGCACTTATTAGTCCCGACGCCGCTCACGACGGACCGGTCGAGCGGCTTGTACTTTCGTTCCGTCAGGACGAGTCCAATGACATCGCCAACTTTCGTCCTGGTGACGCGGTCATCCTCTATCCATATGACGCCGATGCCGAGCCCGACGCCCGGCGCACGATGGTGTTCCGCTGTTCCATCGCCGCCATGGAGGCCGGTGAGATAGAGCTGACGCTGCGATTCGCACAGTCAAGCGCACTGCCTTTCCTATACCGCACAGGCGTGCTGTGGGCCATCGAGCACGACTTCATGGACTCGTCGCACAGCGCTCTGTATCAAGGCCTGCAAGCGTTCCTGTCATCTCCGCGAAGCCGCCGCGATCTCATGCTGTTCAGGCGTCAGCCCGCGATTGACCGCTCTGCCGGACTCTCCCTTGATCACGGCGCTTTCAACGACCTCGCTCTCAGGGTGAAGCAGGCGCGAGACCTCTTCCTCATCATCGGCCCTCCGGGCACCGGCAAGACATCCTATGGCCTGATGACGACTTTGCGCGAGGCCCTTTCCGACCCGTCGCAGTCCGTTCTGCTTCTGTCCTACACCAATCGGGCCGTCGACGAAATCTGCTCGAAACTTGTCGAGGAGGGATTGGATTTCATCCGTATCGGCCCTTCGTCATCCTGTCTGGAGTGCTACCGCCCCTATCTGCTGAAAGAGCGGCTCGCAGCCTGCCGCAAGGTCTCTGACCTGCGTTCGGCGCTGGCTGCCAACCGGATTTACACCGCCACCGTGGCGTCGCTGAACGGCGCCATCAATCTTTTGCAGCTCAAGACATTCGATCTGGCCATCATCGACGAGGCCTCGCAGATTCTTGAGCCGCACCTCCTGTCCATTCTCTCGGCAGTCGACTCGAGCGGAGCTCCGGCTATACGCAAGATGGTCATGATCGGCGATCACAAGCAGCTTCCTGCCGTCGTGCAG
>CAMWZB010000047.1 GCA_947178655.1 uncultured Porphyromonadaceae bacterium | reverse complement strand
GTCCTCGATTTCGTCGATACTCTTTTTGCCGATACTGGCAAATGCCAGCCCGGTCGTACGCTTCAGATACTCCTTTATCTGCGCGGCGCTGTTGGGGTTTGCCATCCCGGTCAGCTCCTGCGCTTCCTTCAGAAGTTCGGCCTTGTACTCGATGTCGAATCGGGCAGCAGCGTCCACCAGCTCGCGGTCGATAAGTACGCCGCGGTCGTTGATTTCCTGGTCGGCGATATAGAGCAGCTCGTCAAATCCGGCAGGCTCAAGGCGGCGCACTTTGGCCAATAGCGCCTGCTCTACCTCCACGTCGCGTATGCAGTAGCGCTTGAACGTGTCCCAGCGGTCGGGCGCGTCACTCGGCAGATGGCGCACACCGTTACGGCCCGGCACAGAGAAGAAGCGTATAAGCGTCTTGCCCTCGGCCATCTTGCCCTCAGCAAGTTTAAGCACCTCGGCGCACTGGCCCAGCGACAGGGGCAAACCCATCCGGGCGGCACGCACCATCGTGCATTTCCACTGAGCCGGGTCGAGCGGCCGGCTCAGTCCGAAATGCCTGCTGAGGCAGATGCGCTCGAATGCGGCGTTCCATGCGGTTTTGATCACATGCGGGTCCGTCAGCGCTGCCAGTATCTCGGCGGGCAATTCCTCACCCTGCGCAAAGTCCACGCACGACACCGGGCCGTTGTCCACGCTGTAGGCGAAAAGCAGTACCGCAAAGTCAGGAGCCTCGACGTACTTATACACCCCGCACGCCGACAAATCGCGGCTGCTATACGTTTCTATGTCTATGCCTAATTCGCGCATTACTTTTTGCTTTTTGAGAGGGCCAAAAGTCTGTCGGCCGCATTTTCTGATGAATCAGCCACCGCGTCGAGCGCGTCGCGTACCAGCTCGAACGGCAGGGAGGCAGTGCGGATTATGATGGTCAGCGTGATGCACACGACTGCGCCGGTTATGTAAACTATCTTTTTTGCTTTCATCGTTTCTGTTGTTTCGGATATCCCCCGCCGGCAGTGGGCCGGCAGGGGTGTTTTTGTCGGTGATTGGTTTGAGATTACAGGTCGTCGTCGTCCTCGCCGCAGATGTCGGCAAAGTCGTTTTCGGCACTTGTCCGGCCGCCCAGCTTCTCGTCGTCCTTGAACTTCATGACGTTGTTGAGGCCGCACGCGATGCCTTTATTGACGTTGACATCGAAGGGGAAGAATGTCACTGACACGATAGCCCACACGCCGCTGTAGATTTCTTCCTCGTCAACGATAGGCGACATATCGCGGTTGACGATACCGGGGCGAGTGGAGCATTTGGCGTTGAGGTAATAATGCCCGGCATACACCTCATCGTCTCTGTCATCACCGTCAAGAAGCGGCGACACGAGTTTTTTGGGCTCTTTGCCTCCCCATTTAGCTGTGATACCTGACCGACGCGCGGCGTCAATCGCTTTTCTGATGGCCGCAACAGTCTCTGTCTCACTTTTGGGGATAAGGATGTTGGTGCTGTACTTTCCGTTGGCATCATCGCCATCGAAACTGTGTTTCTGGAAAAGATGGGTGTAGCTCAGCCGGCAGGGGCCGAAGACTACTTTGTTTTCTGTTACTTTAGGTTCAATCATAGTTCATGTTATTTAATCGGTTGGTTATACTTCGATGCCGTTGAAGTCGTCGGCCGCGGCGTTGTACGCCGGACGCTTGTCGTCGGCTGTGGTCAGTGTCGGTTTGCCCTGCGGCTTGGTGATGTAGTCGGCGCACATGGCGGCCAGACGTTTCTTGCCGACCAGCTTTTCAAGGTCGCCTATGCCGCACAGGACGGCCGGCTTCATGTACTCGCTTTCGTCATAGCCCTCTTTGGATAGCAAGGCGATGACTGCCCGCTCGTCGGTGATTCGGCGGTTGCTGCGCCCCTGGACTAACTTATAGCCGGGATATTGCACACCTGCCAGCGCCTGCTGCAGCGCATAGTCCTCCATACTCGACACCCACGACTTGATGATATCCAGCCACGGCAGAATGTCGGCGGCCATCTTCTCTGGGGTGAGCAGTCCGGCGTCAGGGGTGTCACGGGCGACGGCAGTACACTGTTCCGCCAGTGCTTTGCATCCGCATTTCACTTTGCAGAACCGGCACCACTCGCCCGGGTTCTGCCTGCCTTTGCCGCTGAATGCTTCCGCGGCTTTGGGGCGCAGCTCCTCGTCGGCCCATTTCAGCAAGTCGGCGACCGACATTTCGAACTCGCTCAGATTGTCGATGCGCGGCTGTATGATAGTCATGCGCACTCGCTCGATGCGATACTCGAAGCTGTGCCTGAGGTACGCCCCCAGTGCGTAGATTTTCATCTGCTCGTTGTCGACAGCCGACACGCGCACACCTTTGCCGTACTTGAAGTCGATGACTTCCATCAGGCCGTCGGCGATGATGGTAGTGTCCGACGTGCCGAACGCCTCCGGCACATATTCCGAAAAGTCCAGCCGGGTCTCGACAAGCAGCTGCGCGTCCTCTGTCGCCATCCGGGCGGCGGCGAACCTCTCCAGCACGATAGCACAGTACGTGTCGGTGTATTCGTCCATTTCGCCCGTGTAGTACAGAGCGTTCAGCTGCGCTATCTCCTTTTCCTCGGCGGTGGTGTCAAGTCCCATCGACGATTTCAACTTCATGGCGCAGTAAGCGTGCGCCAGCGTGCCCTCCTGGGCGTAGCTGCTTTCCTTGTCAGGCACTTCAGCCTCCAGCCGTGGCGCGGCGGTGCAATTCATCCACCGGTGAGCCGCCGACGGCGATAATAATGCGTGTTGTCCGGGCATAACTCAGCTATTTAGAATGGTGCGGGGGGAAGTAATGTTGCCGTCCTCGCCGATTATGAGCGCGTCGCATTCGGCGGCGAATTGATCTACCTTTGACGGGTCGTCGATAAGAGACGGCTTTGCATAGCCCAGAGCGCGCGCGATTTGCTTAAGCACCTCCGAACATGCGCGATGGTATTTCTTGTAATACTCACTGCCGGTGTTCTCCTTGTAGTCCTCGCCTTCGAAGCGCTGGCGCGTGCGGTGTATGATTTGGCGTATCTCCACGCCGAGATTGCGGGCCTTCTCCCGGGCAGATGCCTCAGCCTTGGCGGCTGCTTCGGTGACGGCTGCGGGCGCCGGAGCTTCTCTTTCGGCCACAGCCGCCACGGGCTCAGCCTCGACCACAATCGCCACGGCTTCGGGCTCGGTCGCGGCATCCGGAGCCGACAGAGTTTCAGACGTGCCGGGCATCACCTCGATTGTCACATTTGACGTCTTGTCGAGTTGCGACCCGACTTCCTTTTTCACTGCCCTTTGGAAGCGGCGTCCCAGGTTAGGCAGCTTGTCCTCCAGCAGCGCGAAAAGCCTGTCGGAGAGAGTTAATGTTACTTTTAATTCCATATCAGTAAACTATTATAAAATTGATTTCTTTCTCATGCAGTATTCTTGCGCGCGGTCGTTAAGCTCGTCGAGAGTGGCTACGCGATTGCGCAGCAGCCATTCTTCCAACTCAGTGCGCTTGAAAAAGCATTTTTTGCCCGTCGGCTTATAGTGCGGTATTGTTTTTTCTGACGTCCATTTGTAGATCTGACTCTTTTCGACCCCTGCGTACAGGGCTGCCTCCTCCAGCGTCAGAACTTCCTTTTGGGCCAGCAGCACATTGCGTCCGATGGCTAATGCCAGATTGTCAAATTCTTCTGCTGTCATGGCCGTGCGCTTTTAGTTATTGTCAGTCGGTTGTTCAGGTAGTCTGATGACGCGCTGAACTTACATTGCAGCACATGCTGCATCCGGTAAGCGATAGTCTTTCCTGCCTCAATCGAATTGGCGTCAGGCAGCTCGAATGTGACGGACTGCCCCATCTTCATCCGGCGCAGCGCTTCGCACGTTACTTTTTTCTTTTCTATATCCATATCCGTATTCTGTTACATTTACATTGGTATTCCGGCGTAATAGCACGCCCACAAGACCGCGACTGCCAGCTTCCAGAATGCCACTCCGGCCAAGACAAAGCCGATGGCGACAGCCGCCATGATTACCCGCTCCTTTACTTTTTTCATATGTTAATTTGTTTGTTGAATCACAGTAATATCTGTACTACCAAAACTAAAATTGATATGAGGAGTGCGATATTTGACAGCTTGTCGCTCCGCTCGCGTAGCTTTCGCAGATCCTGCCCCACCATTTCTTTATGCTGCCGTAGTTCCGGCCATTCAATCAAGCCGGGCGGCTCATTCGCCTCATCGGCAAACGTCCTTATCTCGCCGAACCGCGGATTGCTGAAAACCATGATTTTATTCTTTTCCATCTGTTATTTTGTTTGTTGTTTCTTTGGAGGAAAAGAAAAACTGTCGTATATTTGCGGTTGAAGATATATGTAAAGTCTGGCAATAGTCCGACAGCCTTTCCTATGTCTGTTTGTTATTTCGATTGCAAAGATATTGGAAGTTTTTGGAATTTTCCAACTATTACCATGATATTAACATTTTATTAATGGATTTTTATGGATATTAACAAATCAGTAATTAATGACCATCAGAGCGATATTCGCTCACGCATAGACGATTATATCGAATATGATGCGCTGATTTCGCCAACTGAATTTGCGACTATGGCCCATATAGATCCATCAGGATTTATTAAGATGCTCAAGGGGCAAATGAAAATTACCCTCGGGACTCTTAAGAAGATATCGGAGGCGACCAACCTTAGATTGGATTGGTTAGTTTATGGATTAGAGCCACAGAAAGACAGTGCGCCCGAAATCAGCTATACCGACGGCGTACCCTACTACGACGAAGACTTTCTGTTAGGCTTCGAGGAAGTCGGCACACCGAATAGCGAAAGCCCCGACTTCCTGATAAGAATGCCGGGATACGAAAAAGCCACACTGTGGTGCAACGCCTCAGGACACTCCATGGAGCCCGAGATTAACAACGGCGACATCATCGCCCTGCAGCGCATCGAAGACTTCTCATTCCTGCCCTTCGGCGACGTATACGGATTCATTACCACTAACGGCATGCGCACCATCAAGCGACTCGGACGCAGCAACCGCGAGGGCTACTACCGCCTTATTCCCACAAACAAGGAATACGACGAACAGGAAATACCAATCAATATCATCGCTCTGGTCTATCGCGTCATGGGCACAATGAAATCTTTCTAAACTTGTTGAAGATATACCTATCTCCCAAATCGTCGGTCTTATCCATTCATTCGTCATATAATCTATGCAATATATAGAACTCGATGGCTCATTCTCTCTGTTCAAGACATATCCAGCTCTTGAAATAACGTGGCATAAAACCCAGGAAGAGACCTACTGCCACCATGCGCGCTTGGTATTTGAATCACCTGATATCAGTACCCCTATTCAGGTATCAATCACAACAACCAAGATAACGTCCCCATCTTCAAAGCAACCCAAAATATCGCATTCAACCATTAACAGGTATCTTCCCTGCAAAAGTGAGAACGGGCTCGTTTATGTAAACTTGGATTCGACAGAACTTGTCGAAGCCATAGAGCTTTGCGAATACACAAAAGATTCAGAAGGCAATAATAATAATCTTGTCAGCTACCCATCTGAAATTAAATTCCGCTATTCAAGTCATGAAGAATCTTATTTGTTAAAAGCAGGTTTGCCGCCGTTGTTAATCTGCCAAGATTTGTTAAGACCGGCAGAATTCGGAAACAAAATAACTGTTCACATTAACCTGAAAAGCACATTATGAAAATCCGATTAAGTGATGAAATCTGGACTGACGATGAAGTTCGAGTAATAATTACGAATGAAACCAGAAGTGCGGAAGCGCCGCGACGGTGCACTCTTGAGGAACCGCGTCGACGACCCATGAATGACGATAGTCGTGATGATTTTGTCGCTATTGACTTCGAAACGATGACCGCTCATCGGACATCTGCATGCGCGATTGGAATGGTTAAAGTAATCGATGCTGAAATCGTACAGGAATTTTATAGTATCATTAATCCTGTCCGCGATGAATATACTGATAAAGAACCGAACCGGCTGATACATGGGATTTCTTTGTGTACAGCCGAAAAAGCAAATACCTTTGCTGAAATTTTTGACGGTATTAGACTTTTTATTGGGAATCTCCCTTTAGTTTGCCATAACAAATCGGTCGATGTGGTTATTCTGAACCGGTTGATGGAATATTATGGCTTATCAGGCATAGATACATCGAATGCCATTTGTACATACCAACTTACCGGCAAATCTCTGTCTGCTTGTTGCAAAGAATATGGTATCAAGGAATCTCGACACCATAACGCCTTATGGGATGCAGAAACGTGTGCAAGAATATATCTCGAACTATTAGGAAAACCAATCATCGGCCAGGGAGGATGCTCCGTGTTCGGAAAGAACAGCCCTGTTGGAGCTACACGAAAAATCAACAGAGAGCACTGCCGTCGTCTTGACGATAACGCCATAGAGAATAAAGATTCCATTTTCTATAATTCTACCGTCGTAATAACAGGCGTATTTGAAAAGTTCGATAGCAGGGATGAGCTTGCCGAGAAACTCCAATCATTGGGCGCAAAAATAACATCGTCAATATCAAAGAAAACGACCCATGTTCTCGTAGGAGATAATGCCGGCCCCGCGAAAATTGAGAAAATTCGTCAATTACAGAGTGAAGGCTATCCCATTATAATGCTCCGCGAATTCGAATTCGCAAAATACCTGTAATTCACATCTTCAGTTCAGGCAAACTGTTTATAGCAGCCTCTTTGAGGCTATCCACGGCGCGTGTGTACTTCTCGGTGTGCTTTAGACCGCTATGGCCCAACAGACTTGCCACAGTCTTGATATTCGCACCGTTGTTGAGTATATTGACGGCAAACGAATGGCGCGCGCAGTGCCACGTTATATGCTTGTCAATCCCGGCACGCGCCACCCAGTGCCGCAGCGCCTTCAGGCACATCGTATGCGACGGCAGCGGAAAAATGAGCGCCCCGCGTTCACCTTCGCCTATCAGCCCCAGCAGACCGTCATTCAGAGGTATCACAACACCGCTGGCACTGCTATGGCCCTTTGTCTTGGCCTGCTCGAACCTCAACAACCGGTTCGCATAATCCACGTTAGCGAACGTCAGGTCCTTGACATCGCACCAGCGCAGACCGCTGTACAGGCAGAAAATGAACGCCCGGCGTATGTCCGGACTCTCGCCATCGTAATGCGTGGCTATAAGCCTCTGCATCTCCTCGACGCTCAGCACATCCTTCTTGAGCGCGCCGCTATCTATCTTAATGACTATCCCGGTGCATGGATTCTTACGGATTATATCCGCCTCCACAGCGGCCTTGACTATCTTCTTGAATCGCGCATACAGCGTGTGCGCCCCCTCACCCTTAAACCGCTTTTGCAGATACTCCGTAAAGCCGGATATCATTTCCTTAGTCAGCTGCTGAGGCTTTATCTTCAGCCCGCATGAGCGCCGCTCCTTCTCCTTTGCCGCCTTTTCGCGCTGCTCCTTAGTCCAGCCAGGCTTAGGCGTGAACGTGTCGTCAGGATCTATGAGATAATCGACGAAACAGTTATAGGCGCGTTTGATATGGCGCTTGTCGGCTTTGGAGTATCTTTCATAGTACGCCCA
Organism: uncultured Porphyromonadaceae bacterium; assembly: GCA_947178655.1. The sequence continues at coordinate 64 of CAMWZB010000047.1, read as the reverse complement.
CATCCACGCCAAAAAATTTATGTCCTTATCCTTTTTGAGCCGGTAGCCCTCGGCACGCTCTAAT
>CAMWZB010000046.1 GCA_947178655.1 uncultured Porphyromonadaceae bacterium | reverse complement strand
GTTGAACGCCCAACCCTTGACTATCAACAACTTGAGCGATGGATTGCTCAGGTTGCACTTCGGCACAACCGCACGGCTATGGCGCTGAACTACATCTTCTGCGACGATGAGGAGATACTTCGAGTCAACCGTCAGTTTCTCAATCACGATTATTACACGGACATCATCACTTTTGATGACTGCATCGGCCGTATGCTCCGCGGAGATATGTTCATATCTCTTGACACGGTCCGCTCGAACGCCGAGGGGCTCGGTATGAGCTATGACTCGGAACTGCGTCGTGTGATCATCCACGGTATCCTCCATCTCTGCGGCATCAACGACAAAGGTCCCGGAGAGCGCGAAATCATGGAGGCTGCCGAGAATGATGCTCTCGCTTTGCTCGATGAGATGTCGGACCGGGGTTGTTAATTTCATTTTCAGATATTCGCTATGCGTTTTGATTTCGATGTGATTGTTGTCGGCGCCGGACATGCCGGTTGTGAAGCTGCGCATGCCGCCGCGCGCATAGGGGCGCGTACCCTGCTGATAACAATGGATATGAACAAGATTGCGCAGATGAGCTGCAACCCTGCCGTGGGCGGGATTGCCAAGGGTCAGATTGTGCGCGAGATTGACGCTCTCGGCGGAATGATGGGAATCATCACTGACCGTACGGCCATACAGTTCCGCATGCTCAACCGGAGCAAAGGTCCTGCCATGTGGAGTCCGCGTGCTCAGGCCGACCGCAATAAATTCTCCGCTCTGTGGCGCGAGACACTCGAGCACACTCCGGGCCTGTCGATGTGGCAGGGCACTGTTGACTCGCTCGTGTTCGATGACGAGGGGCGTCTCTCGGGCGTGCGCACTGTCGAAGGAGCTACCTTTGAGGCTCGTCAGGTGGTGCTTACTAACGGCACCTTCCTAAATGGCCTGATGCACATCGGACGTGTTTCGTTTGCAGGGGGCCGCATATCCGAGCCGGCGTCTCATGGCCTTACCGAGCAGCTCCGTCAGCTCGGATTCGCCACAGACCGTATGAAGACCGGCACTCCATGCCGCATCGACAGCCGCACCATTGACTTCAGTCTCTCGGTGCCTCAGGCGGGCGACCCTGTGCGTCACCTGTTCTCCTATCTTCCCGGGGTGGAGTCGCCTCTCAAGCAGCGAGAGTGCTACATCGTATACACCAACGAGAGTACGTGCGAAGTGCTTCGCCGCGGATTGCCTGACTCTCCGCTGTACAACGGTCAGATACAGAGTATCGGTCCCCGCTACTGCCCGTCGATAGAAACTAAGATAGTCACTTTCGCCGACAAGACCGAGCATCAGCTTTTCCTTGAACCCGAGGGAGAGGACACTACAGAATTCTATCTCAATGGCTTCTCGTCGTCGATGCCTATGCCGATACAGATTGAGGCGCTGTCGACGGTCCCTGCTCTTAAGCACGCTCAGCTCTATCGAGCCGGGTATGCCATAGAATATGACTTCTTCGATCCGACTCAGCTGCGTCACACGCTTGAGACGCGCCTCGTCGACGGACTGTATTTCGCCGGACAGATCAATGGCACGACGGGCTATGAGGAGGCCGCCGGACAGGGTCTTGTGGCCGGGGCGAACGCTGCGCTTCGTGCTCTCGGACGCGAGCAGTTCACACTCGGTCGCGACCAGGCATATATAGGTGTACTCATCGATGACCTTGTGAACAAGGGAGTCGACGAGCCGTACCGTATGTTCACCTCCCGTGCCGAGTATCGCATTCTTCTCCGTCAGGATGATGCGGATATGCGCCTGACACCACTGGGGCACAGCATAGGTCTTGCCGATGAGACACGCTATCAGCTCATGGAGGAGAAACGCCGTCTTCGCGACAGCATCATAGCTCTGTGCGATACGCTCACTGTGCATGCCGGCGAGGTGGCAGAGCTTCTCGCCGACGCAGGTACTACGCCACTCAGACAGGGGACGCGTCTGCGGGACCTTGTTCAGCGTCCGCAGCTCTCGCTGCGTAAACTTGCGGGAAGTGTGGCTCCTCTGAAAGAACTCATCGACTCTCTGCCGGCTGATCGCCGCGACGAAATAGTGGAAGCTGCCGAGATTCTTATAAAGTACGACGGCTATATAGCCCGAGAGCGTCTGATCGCCGACAAGCTCCGCCGGCTTGAAGAAATACGCCTTCCATCCGGGCTCGACTATGCGTCGATGAAGTCAATCTCTACAGAGGGACGCCAGAAACTTGAGCGCCACCGACCGTCAACCATCGGGGACGCTTCGCGGATTCCGGGTATCTCTCCTTCGGATGTCAACATCCTGCTTTTGCTGCTCAACAGATAGATAGGCTTTGTTCCACGTGGAACAATTTATAAAATAATTCTTAGCAAATCAACACTTTAAACTGTATAAAATGGACTACATCAAATCGCGCATCCGTGATGTCAACGATTTCCCTTCGCCCGGAGTCGTCTTCAAGGATCTGACCACAGTATTCAAAGACCCGCGTGCTCTTCACATCATCGGCTGGGACCTTTCGCAGCTTTACCGCGACAAGGGTGTCACCAAAGTCGTAGGCATCGAGTCGCGAGGCTTTATCGGAGGCTCCATTCTTGCCTTCGAACTTGGTGCCGGCTTTGTGCCTGCACGCAAGCCCGGCAAACTTCCTGCAGATACAATCCGTCAGGAGTATGCCAAAGAGTACGGCACTGACACGATTGAGATACATCGCGACGCTATAGGTCCTGATGACATCGTGGTGCTCCACGACGACGTGCTTGCTACCGGAGGCACTATGGCCGCAGCCTACAAACTTGTAAAGAGTCTCAACCCGAAGAAAATCTACATCAACTTCATTATCGAGCTCTCGGCGCTGAATGGCCGCGCCGCTCTTCCTGCCGATGCTGAAGTGACTTCGCTCATCGTATACTGATAAGCGCAGACTGCTGAAACAAGAATAAACGATAGCGCCCCGAACCGAATCCGGCTCGGGGCGCTATCGTTTATTTCCGGGGTTATCTGACTCTGGAAAGTGTCACAAATGAACACCCCGGCTCCGTGTCGGGTCGCTCTATGCGCTCTATCCGGAAGTCGTCGAGTCTGACAGGGGGGAAGAATGTATCGGCGTCATCGGCCTTGGCGTCGATGACTGTTAGCTCAAGCCGGTCGGCCAGAGCGATGGACTGTGTGTAGATCTGTCCGCCTCCGATGATGAATACCGGAGTCGAGGACATGGCGATGGCTTCGCGTATATTTCCGGCTGTTTCGGCGCCTTCGGCCGTGTAGTCCGGCTGTCGGGTCACTACTATGTTGCGGCGTCCGGGAAGTGCGCCTTTCGGCAGTGACTCAAAGGTTCGGCGTCCCATGACTATGGTGTTGCCCATAGTGAGAGCCTTGAAGCGTCGCAGATCGGCGGAGATGTGGAAAAGCAGGTCGCCGCGGCGTCCTATGCCTCCGCAGCGGTCGATGGCGGCTATGATACTGACTTGCATATGGTATATTGAAGTTGTGTAAGTAATGGTGCGGTTTTAAACTGACACCTCGGCTTTGATGTGGGGATGAGGGTCGTAGTCCTCAAGAGCGAAGTCCTCGTAGCGGAAGTCGAAAATGTCCTTCACATCAGGATTTATGACCATACGGGGCAGTCTGCGTGGTTCGCGGTCGAGCTGCATACGAGCCTGCTCGATGTGGTTCAGGTAGAGGTGCGCGTCGCCGAGTGTGTGTACGAAATCACCTGCCTTGAGGCCGGTGGTCTGAGCCATCATCTGGAGCAGCAGGGCATATGAGGCTATGTTGAACGGGACTCCAAGAAAGCAGTCGGCACTGCGTTGGTACAGTTGCAGCGAGAGTCGTCCGTCGGCCACATAGAACTGGAAGAGCGCGTGGCACGGCGGAAGATTCATGTTCGGGATGTCGGCCACATTCCACGCGCTGACCATGATGCGACGGGAGTCGGGATTATTGCGGATGGTGTCCTGCACCTGTGCAATCTGGTCGATATTTCCTCCGTTATAGTCAGGCCAGGAGCGCCACTGGTAGCCGTATATGTGTCCGAGGTCGCCGTTGGCGTCGGCCCATTCGTTCCAGATGCGTACGCCGTTTTCCTGAAGGTATTTCACGTTTGTGTCACCTTTCAGGAACCACAGCAGTTCATGTATGATTGACTTCAGATGCAGTTTTTTCGTGGTCAGGAGCGGGAAGCCTTCTTCGAGGTTGAAGCGCATCTGATAGCCGAAAACCGAGCGCGTGCCTGTGCCGGTACGGTCGTGCTTCACGGCTCCATTGTCGAGGATATGCCGTAGCAGATCGAGATATTGTCTCATTATGGGTATGTTTATGTTTGTCGTGACGCGCGCTTCTGACTGCGGAGTCACTTGTCGGATGATATCTGTTCTTCGCAGGAGGATCCGGGAGCCGATGTGTCGAGGCTCGGCGAGGAGGTGTCGAGTTTACGAAGCATAGGCATTCCGAGGCGGTAATGGCCAGATTTATAGCTTATTGAGCCGTTAGGGCATGCTGCCGTGCAGTCGAAGCACACCACGCAGCGTGAGTTGTCTACGGCGCGGTCGGTCACTTTGATGCACTGCGCCTTGCACACGCGCTCGCACTCTCCGCAGCTGATGCAGCGGTCGGGGTCAATCTCAATGTGGAAGTAGGCTCTGCGTGCTCCGTAGCCAAGGATCGTGCCTACAGGGCATATGGTGTTGCACAGCAGGCGTCCGTTCTTCCATGCCACTCCTACTACCACAAGTGCCGTGGCGATGGCCGTAGACATCGATGCGATGGCGAAATCCACGCTGCGGTCCTCGACGGGCGTCGTACGGCCGAAGAATTCCGAGACCATGCGCGAATAAGCGCTGTAAGGGTCAAGAAGAGTGGGCACGATGGCGCTGCTCGAAAGCAACGACACGAATGTCAGCAGCAGGAATACTATGCGGGTGCGCCGCGACGGCTGACGGAAGGAGTACGCTCGGCCGGAGCGGCGTATCAGGCGGCTTCCAAAGCTCACACAGTCCATAAGCGTTCCCATCGGACATACCGTCGAACAGTAGATGCGGCCGTATATCAGAGTCACTGCCGCCCAGAACACGAGCACCATACCCACACCTGTCATGAGAGCCGTGAGTATCTGCATGCGCACGAGCACACTATTGTATCCGGCCACAAGCGCCCATGTGGGTACGCCCATGGCAATCAGCGATATAATGATGCGTGTGGTCCGGACTGATCGGTACATGGTAGTCAATGATATATGCAAAGGTATGCAAAAAGCATGACATATCGAGTGATTTGCGACAATTCTTTTAACCGGTAAATATGTATATTGTCATGTTTTTTGCCTATCTTTGCAGAAATTAGCATATACCTGATGACTGTATTAAAGCGTATAAGATACATCCTTTCCGTACTCCTGGTTCTTCTGGCAGTCAACAACACCGTCGCACAGATTATCGTGACCGACGGCGAGCCGCTGTCGGAGGACAGCGTCATGCGGGATTTCTCCAATCAGCCTTACTTCGGGCTTTACAAGGACAATTACTTCATCTTCGGTCCGTCGGTAGGGCCGCCGATGACGCGTAAGAATACCAACATCAAGTTTCAGATATCGATAGCCCAGCGCCTGACAAGGTCGACGCTTCCGTTAGGCACATATCTCTATCTGTTCTATACGCAGAAATGCTTCTGGAACGTACTGGAGAACTCCATGCCTATGACTGACCTGAACTTCAATCCGGGAATTGGCCTGACCAAGCCACTGTTCGTGAAGAACCGCATGATAGGCAAGCTCACATTCATGATTGAGCACGAGAGCAACGGACGTGACAGCATCGAGTCGCGGTCGTGGAACCGTGTGGCTCTTGCCGCCAATGTCCTTGTGACCAAAAATCTCATGGTCCACTACAAGATATGGGCCCCTATAGTCGACGGCGAGAATAACCGCGATATTGTCGACTACGCAGGGTTCTATCAGTTCGGCTGCCAATGGTACAGCAATAATCGCCGTCTCAGTGCCGGTATCACGCTTGTGCCTCGCAAGGGGTTCATGAATTTCAACACTGTGGTCGACTTCAGCTTCCGTCTCTTCAAGGACGAGAACCAATATCTTTACGTGCAGTTCTACAACGGCTATGCGGAGGGGCTGCTCGAGTATAACCGTTATCACAGCCAGCTCCGGGCCGGCATCATTATCAAGCCCAAACTCTTCAGCGAATATTGAAAGCAATGAAAGGTCTGATTCAGCACATGGCGCTCATCGCCGTTTCTGCGGCTGCCCTTCTGACATCCGCCTGCTCGTCGGGCGACCAGTTCCGCGTCAACGGTACCATCAAGGGAAATCCTACCATGAACCTCCGCGCAGGCTACTACGCAGATGGTCGCTACCGTACGGTCATAACCGGTGTGCGGGAGGGTAAATTCGAGTTCTTCGGCTCTTCCGGACAGCCCGGTGTGCTCGAGCTGACCGACAATGAATACCGTCCGTTGGGCCGTCTGTACGTTCAGAACGGTGAGAATTTCGATATCAGTATCGATCCTGCCGACCCTTATGCCGTCGAGGCTTCGGGCAACGATGTCACCTCTCGGTGGGTCGCCTTCCTGCGGGATAATGCCGACGCCCTCCGTTCAGACCTCAACGGGACTGTTGCCGCATATGTAGGCTCCCACCCTGCCGATGTCCTCTCGGCCATTCTGATGGTGACCACTTATGATTCGTCGTCATCGCCGTCGGAGGCCGATTCGCTTCTGTCGCTCATCGAGCCGCAGGCGCGTCCGTCGTCGGTCACCGAAGGCTACGCCTACGTGCTGCAGCGTCTCCTGACGGCTACCGACTCTGTGACGCTTCCTCCGGTGCGATACGTTGACATGCGTGATTCGGTCATGGAGTTCGGGCTTTCCGGTCACCCGCTCTCTTTGGTGGCCATAAGCGAGACATCCGACATACCTACCGATTCCGTCCTCCCTGTGCTGCGCCGGCTGCACAAACGCTATAAGGCTTCGCAGCTCAGCATCCTCGATTTCTCCACCGATGCCGATACGTCAGACTGGCGCTCCGGAATCAGGACTGATTCGGTCAAATGGACCTCGGGATGGTCAGCCGGAGGCATCGCCTCACCAGCGCTGCAGCGTCTCGCTCCAGCTTCGGTCCCATGCTTTGTCCTGACCGATTCCACGGGCCGCGAAGTGTTTCGCAGCGTCTCGGCATCAGAGGTCGAGCGCAAGGTGAAATCGCTGCTCTGACCCCTCGACTCCTTTCCTCCCCTTGAATCTAAAACCATATCCGAAAATGCTTGTCAAGACCTACGCAGCTGCGCTGCAAGGCATCAATGCCATCACAGTGACCGTCGAGACTGTCGTGCGGCCCGGTATAATGTTCTGCATCGTCGGACTCCCCGACACTGCCGTCAAAGAGAGTCAGGAGCGGGTGCGTGCAGCCATCGCGCAGTCGGGATTCGTGCTGCCTCGCCGAACGACTGTCATCAACCTCTCTCCTGCCGATGTGCGCAAGGAGGGTGCGGCCTATGACCTTCCGATTGCCGTCGCACAACTCGTGGGGAGCGAGCTCATCAAGGTCGAGAATCTCGACCGGTTCATGATCATGGGCGAACTGTCGCTCGACGGTTCGGTGCTGCCTGTCAAGGGTGTCCTTCCCATGGCTATCGAGGCAAGGGCTAAGGGCTTCAGAGGCATCATCGTTCCGGCAGCCAATGTCACCGAGGCCGCCGTGGTCAAC
>CAMWZB010000045.1 GCA_947178655.1 uncultured Porphyromonadaceae bacterium | reverse complement strand
GTTGGTTCTTTTTCTTGAGAAAACAATCTCACTATTCTCGTGGCTCAGTCTGGCAGCCGCAAGGCCGACGAGCTCGCAGCCCGTGCTGATGCCGCCGCCGGCGACTCCATTGCCCTCGCTCTCTATCAGCAGGCCGCTGAAGCCGGATATAAGAGCGGACACCGTGCCGCCGCCGAGGCTGCCATCCGTCTCTATCAGGACGGCAAGTACGAGGACGCCATCAAGTACCTCGACAAGGCATCGCTTGACGACAAGATTGCCGCAGCAGGTGTATATACCCTCAAGGGTGACTGCTATGTGAACCTTGAGAAGTACTCCGACGCTATCTCATGCTACAAGAAAGCAGTGTCGAAGGCTGACAAGAATCCTGAGATTGTTCCGTTTATCCTCATCAAGGAAGCCAATGTATACCGCGCCCAGGCCGACTTCGCTGCTGAGGCAAAGTGCTACAAGGCCATCATCGACGAATATCCTACATATGCCCGTGGCATCAGCACTGATATAAAGAAATACTATCAGCGTGCTCTCGCTGCCTCGCAGGCAAAGTAAAAATACAAGCCATAACAACGCGGAAAGGGGTTGCTGCATTTTGTGGCACCCTTTTTTCGCATAAATCAGTATTAATATTAAGATGTCGGAGAATCTTTCGGAGAAGAAGCTCGTTGAGCTATCTACACTTTCTGTGGGCAGACTCTTGTGGAAGTACAGTCTGCCGGCTGTGGTAGGCATGCTCGTCATGGCTCTTTACAATGTGGTGGACCGTATATTCATAGGCCAGTGGGTGGGGCCGGATGCCATTGCCGGACTTGCCATCACTTTCCCGGTGATGAACCTCACCACTGCCGTTGGCGTTCTCATCGGCGTCGGCGCTTCGGCCCGCGTGTCCATCGTGCTTGGTGCCGGACATCTTGACCGTGCACAGCAGATGCTCGGCAACGCGTTGTCGCTTACCATCATTAACGGCATCATCTACATCGGCCTGTTCATGTGCTTCATCGACCCGCTTCTGCTTCTTTTCGGAGCGAGCGAGGCCACGCTGCCTTATGCCCGCGAGTACATGCTTGTCATCCTTCCGGGCTGCCTCCTCACCAACCTTACCTTCGGGCTCAACAACGTCATGCGCGCTTCAGGATATCCCGGCCGGGCCATGATTACGATGATGATAGGCGCTGTGGTCAACGTCGGACTTGACCCGCTGTTCATATATGTGTTCGAGTGGGGCATCGGGGGCGCCGCCCTTGCCACAGACATCGCCATGCTGGTTTCGGCCATCTTCGTGCTTGCCCACTTCATGCGGCGTGATTCCACACTGCGCTTTACCCGAGGCATCTATCGCCTGCGCTGGCGCACGGTGGCTGCCATCATCTCTATCGGCGCCGCTCCGGCTCTGGTGAACGCCGCTTCATGTATAGTCAACGCTCTTGCCAACAATTCGCTGCTCCGCTACGGCGATGACCGTGATATCGGCGCCGTAGGCATTATGGTCACATTCTCCTCCCTGCTTGTCACCATCGTTCTTGGCATCTGTCAGGGCATGCAGCCTATCGTGGGATACAACTATGGCGCCGGCCGTCTCGACCGTCTGCGGCGCACTTATTTCCTGGCCGTTCTCGCTGCGACGGTCCTCACCACCGCAGGTGCTGTCATGGGCGTGTTCTTCCCCGCTGAGATAGGCAGGGTATTCACGAAGGACGCCTCTCTGATTGCAGCCACCGACCGGGCGCTCAGCACCTGTCTGCTCGTATTCCCCGTGGTCGGTTTCCAGATAGTCTCGACCAGTTTCTTCCAGAGTATCGGCAATGCGACCGAGTCGATTATAGTGGGGCTTCTCCGTCAGGTTATATTCCTGATACCCTTGCTGCTCATACTGCCTCGCTTCTTTGAGGTAGACGGCGTCTGGATGTCCTTCCCTATATCCGACTCCGTAGCCACAATAGTCACCGCAGTCCTGATAATAAGGACATTCCGTCATCTCAGCCGTCAGGATGAGAAACATGCTCCGTTGTGACAAAGAGGATATTTTTTGCCGGAAAGGCTTTCATCTTCGATTTTTTTGCCGCCTCATGTGTTGTATTTGGAGAAAAGCACTAAATTTGCAGTAGAAAAATCCTTAACGCAAACTACTATGATAAGCCCCTTAGCATTTGTTGATCCTTCAGCCCGGCTGGGCAAGGACGTCACCATACATCCGTTCGCATACGTGGATGCAGACACCGTTCTCGGCGATGGCTGCGAGATTATGCCCTATGCATCAGTCATCCGTGGCACCACTCTTGGAAAGGGCGTCAAGGTCTATCAAGGCGCCATAGTCGGAGCCGACCCTCAGGACTTCCGCTGGAAAGGCACTCCCTCGAAGTGCTCAGTGGGTGACAATACCCTCATCCGTGAGCATGTCATCATCAACCGTGGCTTCAAGACTCCCGAAGGCACCGTCATAGGTCCCGACAGTTTTGTCTTTGCCGACAGCCATATCGGTCATGACTCGCGCATCGAAGGTAAATGCGTCGTAGGCAATGCCGTCACCATAGCAGGCGGCGTCACCGTCGGCGAGGGCACCATTCTTTCGTCGAATGTCATGCTCCACGAGAACTGTACGGTGGGTCGATATGTTCTGATTAAAGGCGGAACACGAATCAGTTCGAACGTGCCTCCGTTCGTCATCATGGCCCACAACCCTGTCGCATATTACGGTGTCAATGCCATCGTCATGCGCAAGCACGGTGGCTTCTCCGAAGAAGAGATTGACAATATAGCCAAGGCTTACCGCCATATTTACCAGTGTTCGATATCGCTCTTCAACGCTCTCAAGCGCATAGAGACCGATGTCGACGATATACCGGCTCGTTCAGAAATCCTTGAATTCGTCAGAGGAAACGACATGAAGATAGCCGGCAACCGCTTTGACGATATTACAGACTGACAGAAAAAAATGATTGTACACAACTTTGCAGAAACACCCTCTCTTGTAAGCCAGTATCTGGCTGAAATGCGCAATATCGCACAGCAGAACGACAGACTCAGGTTCCGCCGCAATCTCGAACGCCTCGGCGAGATTTTCGCCTATGAGCTCAGCAAGACTCTTGCCTATAGGCGCGAGGCCATCACCACGCCGCTGGGCGTCACCGCCGAATGCGACGTTCTTGACAGTGACATCGTTCTGGCCACCATATTCCGTGCCGGAGTTCCGTTCCATCAGGGATTCCTGAAGTACTTCGACAATGCAGGAAATGCTTTCGTGTCGGCCTATCGCAAGTATAAGGAGAAGGAGAATTTCGACATCTGCATCGAGTACCTCGCATCGCCCTCGCTTGACGGCAAGACCCTCATTCTGGTTGATCCCATGCTCGCTACCGGCGCTTCCATGGAGCTGAGCTACCGCGCGCTCCTCACCAAGGGCAATCCTGCCGAGATACATATAGCGTCTGTCATCGCATCGCAGAAAGCCATCGACTATATGAATGCGTGCATGCCGGCCGACTCTCACCTGTGGGTAGGAGTCATTGACCCCGAAATCAACGCCCACAGCTATATTGTCCCCGGCCTCGGTGATGCCGGCGACCTCGCTTACGGCACCAAAGAATAATCCTGACTTCGAAAGAACGGAGTCTTAGTGCTATCATAATCGCAACCCCCGTCGGATTCCGGCGGGGGTTGTCTGTTTGATATCTGTCATCATCCGATGACTCCTTTGTCAACTAAGTGGAGTATTAGAATGGCGAGGAGGCACAGGCCCGCGCTCACTACACGAGCGATGTTCCTGAACCGCCGTGCCGCTGCGGCATCGGCCATACGGCTGCCGCGACGACGGCTTTGCAGACTCACGTACAGCCTGCTCAAAGGAAGCACGAGCAGACCGGCTGCGCATAGTATTATAGCTACTGTTACCATACCATTCATAACATCGTCTTCACGGCTTTGGTTCACTCCGGTGCACTGACTTGCCTTGAGATACATGAAAGGCTGTGTCAGGAAGAAGAACAGAGCCGATGCCCTGTTGCGGGGCGTCGGCTCTGTTGAATTATGCTATTCTGTTATAGCTTCAGGATTCAGGCTGCCTTGGGAGTGGTTTTCTTGGCGCGGCTGTCGGCCAGATAAGCCACGGGGCAGGCTACGTAGATGGTAGCGAGAGTACCGATGATTACGCCGAAGAGCATTGCGAAGGTGAAGCTGCGGATTGAGTCACCACCGAGGATGAAGATGCACAGCAGCACGAGCAGTGTCGAGGCCGAAGTCATGATGGTACGGCTCAGTGTGGTGTTGATCGAGTTGTTGACTGTCGTGAAGAAGTAATGCTTCGGATAGAGAGCTGTGTTCTCACGTACACGGTCGAATACTACCACTGTATCGTTGATCTGATAGCCGATGACGGTCAGGATGGCGGCGATGAAACTCTGGTCGATTTCCATGGCGAAAGGAAGGACGCCATAGAAGAGCGAGTAGAAACCGATGATAAAGAATGCGGTGAAAGCTACGGCTGCCAGAGCTCCGAGCGAGAAGGCTATGTTGCGGAAGCGGAGCAGGATGTAGAGGAACATCGCTGCGAGAGCCAGCGCTACTGCGATGTAGGCGTCAGTACGCATGTCGTCTGCTACGGACGGACCTACCTTCTGCGAGCTGACGATGCCCTGCGAGGCATCGGTGGTCGAGAATTCCTGTGCGGTCATGCCTTCGCGGAGGAACGGTTTGAGCACGTTGAAGAGCTTGTCGGTGATTTCGGTCTCGGTGCCGGCAGTCTCTTCTGTGATTTTGTAGTTGGTCGATACACGTACCTGGTTCGAGCTTTCGATGGTGATGACCGATGTCGATGCGCCGGGGAACTCGTCGGCGATGAGCTTCTGGAGCTCGGCGGTGTCGACGGGTTTTTCAAACTTCACGATGTAGTTGCGGCCGCCGGAGAAGTCGATGCCCTGGTTGAGACCACGGATGAAGAGTGAGCCGACTACGATGAGAACGACAGCGGCAACTGCCACGAAGCTGTACTTGCGCTGGTCAAGGAAGTTGATGCCCGGGTTGACGAACATTTTCTTGGACAGCGAAGTGCTGAAAGTGAGCTTGTTGAAAGCCTTGGTCTTGCCGAACCAGAGGAAGAACAGACGGCTAAGGAATACTGCTGTGAAGAATGAGCAGATAAGGCCGATGATGAGCGTGGTGGCGAAGCCCTTGATAGGACCGGTACCGAAGAGGAGCAGGATGACACCGGTGATGATTGATGTCAGGTTCGAGTCGAAGATAGCTGAGAAAGCGTTGCTGTAGCCGTCGGCAAGTGCATTGCGAACGTTCTTGCCGGCACGGAGCTCTTCTTTGGTGCGCTCGAAGATGAGTACGTTGGCGTCGACGGCCATGCCGAGCGAAAGCACGATACCGGCGATGCCGCTCATGGTGAGCACGGCCTGGAACGAGGCCAGAATACCGATGGTGAAGAAGAGGTTGCAGATAAGGCAGATGTTGGCGATGAGGCCGGGGATGACACCGTAGAAGGCAATCATGAATGCCATGAGGAGCACGAGGGCCACTACGAATGAGATGAAGCCTGCCTGGATGGCCTGCTTGCCCAGCGAGGGGCCTACTACCATGTCGGAGATGATGTGGACCTTGGCGTCCATCTTGCCCGACTTGAGTACGTTGGCAAGGTCTCGGGCTTCTTCGATGGAGAAGTCGCCTGTAATCGATGACGAGCCGCCTTCGATTTTGTCGTTGACGTTGGGTGCGGAGTATACTTTGTCGTCAAGGACGATGGCTACCTGTTTGCCTATGTTCTGGCCGGTGATACGGGCCCAGTTGCGTGCGCCTTCAGAGTTCATGCGCATCGACACTTCGTTGCCGCGCAGAGGATCGTAGTTCGACGATGCGTCGCTCACGGCCTTTCCGTCGAGAGCGGCTTTGCCGCCATTGGCGCGAAGTGCGTAGAGAGCGAAGCCGTAGTTGTATTCCTTGCCCTGGGCATCGGTGCGGACCATGGGCTTCACGGCCCAGCGCAGACGGAGGTCGGAGGGAAGGAGGTTCTTGGCCTGGGGAGTGGCCAGTACGGCGTCGATGGCGGTCATGGCCTTGGCGTCGGGAGCATAGCCTACGGTAGCGCCGTTGGCTGCGCCCTGGCTCAGGAGTGCCATAAGCGGAGCTGCGTTGACTGTCGAGTCAGCGGACAGAGCATTGAGCAGTGCGCTGAACGAGCTTGTCAGCTCGGGAGCCTGATATGTTTCGTAGAATTCGAGGTTGGCCGAGCGCTGGAGGAGGTCACGCACGCGGCTGTGATCCTTCACGCCGGGAAGTTCGAGGAGTATCTGTCCGTCCTTGCCCTGAAGCACCTGGATATTGGGCGATACCACACCGAACTGGTCGATACGGTTGCGGAGCACGTTGGTAGCCGAGTTGTCGACGCGGTCTTTCACCTGGTTCTTGAGAGCCTGGCGTACGGCGTCGTCGCTCTGTCCTGCCTGAATGATATCCTGGAATACAACCGAGAAGTCGGCCTGGGGTTTGGCCTGACGGTAGAGTTCGATGAACGAGCTCACGAAGTCTTCGCTCTGGTGTGTTTCGATCATCTTGTTAGCACCACTGAGGGCTGCTTCAAAGACAGAGTCGGTCTGGCCGGCCTTCATCGAGCGGAGCATGTCGGGCATGTCCACCTGAAGGATTACGTTCATACCGCCCTTGAGGTCAAGGCCGAGGCCTACGCCCCATTTGCGTACGTCGTTGAGTGTGTAGCCAAGATACACTTTCTGCTCGCCAAGCGAGTCCATGTAGTGCTTATAGGCCTGATTGTACAGCTCGTCGTTATTGTCGCCTGATTCTTCGATGGCATAGGCTGCCGCCTCGTTCTCATACTTGCTCGATACGAACGTGAATGAGAGGTAGAACAGACAGACAAGTACCAAGAAAACGGCAATAACGCCAGCTACAACGCTGCCTAATTTTCCATTGCTTTGCATGTAGATTGATTATGGTTAAATTATTAATGAATATTCCAAGTATCGATTTGGCTCGCAAATATAGCAAAAATTATCCATATCGCCGATAATCTGGCGTCCTTTTTTGCTTATATATGTTATTTTAGGGGTCTTTTAGTCACTGAAAAATCAGCGGGGCCGGTATATGAGTGTCACCGGAGGAGTGTCTTCGAAAAGCCTCCTGCTTTCGCGCTCTATGTCGGCGGGAGTGAGGGCGCGACGGTCGGACACAGTCCGGTTCAGATCTTCGCCATGGAGCTCGGCCTGGGCCAGATTGGTGGCCTTGCTGAGGTAGTTGATATTGGAGAAGCGGAAGGTAGACTCGAAGTTGTTCAGGGTCCGCTGCAGTTCGCGGTCAGAGACGTCGCCCGGGCGTCCCATGCGCCGTACTTCCCGCCAGGTCAGTTCGATGGCGCGCTCTATGTCGGCGTCGGTGTCTGAAAGTACGCTGAATGTGAGCAGCAGCAGTCCGGGACCTTCGCTGCCTATAATCGACGCATCGGCCTCGGCTATGAGTCCGCGTGCCGGGCCGTTCACCAGATTGTTGCGGAGCCGCCCCGACCGTCCTACTGATAGAATGTCTGTGATGGTGTCGGCGGCGAAGTACTCCGGACGTCCGTATTCGGTCATCGGTATGCCTATGGTAATCAGTGGATAAGGGACATCGCCGCGTACGGTCTCTGTCACGGCTTGTGCAGGGAATCCGGGATCAGGCTGCCTGCGCTGTGCTATCTCGCGGGATGGTACGTCGGCGAACCATTCTTCTGCCCGGCGGCATGCCGTGTCGAAGTCAACGTTTCCGGCGATGGCGAGTATCGCGTTGTTGGGGGCATAGTGGCTGTAGAACCACCGCTGTGCGTCCTCCACGGTCACTCGTGCTATGTGTCCGGGTTCAAGCCCTATCGTGGGCCACGAGTAGGGATGTTC
>CAMWZB010000044.1 GCA_947178655.1 uncultured Porphyromonadaceae bacterium | reverse complement strand
AGCATGAGCATGAGCACAGCCACCATCACCACGACGAGCACGAGCACGAGCACCATCATCACCACGACGATGATGACGAATGTGAGGAGTGCCATCACGACCACGCAAGCTGCACATGCCACCATCACCACCATCACGGCGAGGGCGAAGCGGAGGAGTACGGCATACAGACATTCGTATACTATCGGCGCCAGCCGCTGGACATCAATAAATTCGACTATTTCATTTCGTCGAAGTGGCCCGCAAATGTGATTCGCTGCAAAGGACTGGTGTACTTCCGCCACAATACCGACATGTCGTACATATTCGAGCAGGCCGGAGTGCAGAAGAAGCTCACAGAGTCGGGATACTGGTTTGCCTCAGCTCCTGAAGCCGAACTCGAACGACTGGCCGAGCAAGACCCGTCCATACTCAAGGACTGGGACGAAATTTATGGCGACCGCATGATCAAACTCGTCTTCATCGGCCAGCACCTCGACCGTAAGGCCATTTGCGACGAACTCGACAAATGTCTCGCCAAAGGACTCTGAGAGCCGGCTCTGAAATTGTATACCGAATCACCAGTAATTTGTCCGTTTGGTCGACATCATGCGGTTATATTGCCGAATATTTCGTAATTTTGGCGAATCAACCTCAATGCAATGGATTCAAACGGGACAAACACCTCCATACATTTAATCGAAAAAATAGCATCGGAGTACAGCCGCCTCGCTGAGGATGCCGTGCTCGCGCATATATCAATAAATCTCACCAACTTCGTCGCCACCTCGAACGAAGCGTTCAGGGTCGACGGAGTTGTTTTGATATTACTTGTCAAGGGTTCACTGCGCATCAATGTGAACTTCAATGAATTCGACATGCACGGGCCCTCGGTCCTCACTCTCCATCACGGCAGTCTGGTGAACATCATATCCGACAGTGAAGAAGACGAAATAGACATGTATGTGCTCTGGTTCTCGCCTTCATTCATACAGAACCTCAATGTATCCTTCTCTGCCATCTCTGACCGCGCCATCCACCAGCGCGAGATACCCGGCATAGAAGTGTCGGACCGCGAGATATCGACTCTCATACGCTATTTCTCCCTGATTCGGTCGGCCATGAACGACAGCTACAACCTACAGCTGTCACGCCACATCGTATCGAGCCTGACGGCAGCTCTGGTCTACCAGCTGCTGCTGTTCGTATACAAGCAGTACGATGCCACGGCAGAGTCGGACCAGACCACAATGAGTCCGAGCAGACGGAGCTACGTGCACGACTTCATCAAACTTGTGCACCAGCACTATACCACCGAGCGATCGGTCAACTTCTATGCCTCCAAGCTATTCATATCCCCCAAATACCTCTCTCTCCTTGTCAAAGAAGCTACCGGACAGTCGGCAACCAAGTGGATTGACCTGTTCGTCATCACTGAAGCCAAGAATCTGCTCAGGTATTCAGGGAAGAATATCCAGCAGGTGGCTTACGCGCTGAATTTCTCCAACCAATCGTCGTTCGGAAAGTACTTCAAGCATCTTACCGGCATGTCGCCAACAGAATTCCAGAAGTCGTAGCAATCGACGGATTTGTAACAATTTAGTCTCACGCGGGCGGTGTTGTAACAATGTTGTAACACCGCCCGCACACTCAATACTCTGTCTGCCAGATAGTTATTAAAATTATTTACAAAACCGCCCGTTATTAACGCTTGTTAACACTGCGATTTCTTCTTGTCCGTCGTTTTAAGACTAACTTAGCATCGTAAAAAACAAATTAACTAAAGATTTCGGACTATGGCAAGCGTAAAATTTCAAAGGGATCTGATGAATCTCCAGAGCAATATGCTCAACTTCGCATATATGCTTACCTCAAACCGCGAGGAAGCATACGAACTGCTCCGCGACACCACGCTGAATGCTCTGGTCAACGAAGAAAAATACGAAGAGGGAACAAATTTCAAGGATTGGGTGTTTACAATTATGCGTAACGCTTTCAATCAGGAAAGGAGCCGCAAAGCGGTGATGGAGACCAACCACAGCCTCTTCACACTTAACCTGTCGGCATCCGCTTCGGAAGAATGTCCCGAGGGATGCTATGATGAAAGCGAGATATCAAGCCTGATTGCCTCTCTCGACAACGAGGAACGCGCAGTGATATCAATGCACCTCACCGGCTACCACGCGTCGGAGATTGCAGAATACTCGGGCCGCACGCTCGACACCGTCAGAAACTGCATCGCCCGCGCCTGCCGGACCATCAGCAGCCACTTCGGAATCTGCTGAAAAACAAATAAAGGCATTCGCTATAAAAAGATTATATCATCGGCCTGAGCCGAGACTTGATAAGGTATTTTGATTTGAATTTGGATTAGTATTAGGATATGATAGATTAGTATTAGGTATGTTCATTGTTTCTGCGCTTTCCGGCGCAGGCAATAAGAAGCGGCTTCGGTGTGAACCGAGGCCGCTTCTTATTGCATCCTTACGGGTCGAAGGACAATTTTGCGCCTTGATTTCCGTTATATACGTTGTAATGAAGAATCTACGCACTGTCATATACCTGATTATGCTCCTGAGCGCCGTCTCTGCCGTCGCAAAGGGTCCGGTGAAGATATCGGGCCTGGTGACGGACGAGAACAATGAGCCCATGGAGTTCGTCACCGTGAAAATCGGCAAATCTCTCGGCACCACCACCGGTATCGACGGACGTTACTCACTCTCTTCGCCCGAAGCCGACACCATAAGAATCACGTTCAGCTGCATCGGCTACGAGGAATCGAAGCGCAGCCTGATCAAGCCGGAAGGCAACGTGACGGTCAACGTGAAGATGACCCCGGCTTCATATGCTCTCGGAGGCATCGAAGTGACCGACTACCAGAAGCAGATGGGCGGAATACAGAAGATTGACCGCTCCGACTTCAAGTTCGCGCCGGACGTATCAGGCGGTTCGGTAGAGTCGCTTCTCACCACTATGGCCGGCGTGAACTCTAATAACGAGATGTCAAGCCAGTACAGCGTGCGCGGCGGCTCATACGATGAAAACAGCGTCTATATCAACGGCATAGAAGTATACCGGCCCCAGCTCATATCATCGGGCCAGCAGGAAGGCATGAGTATAGTCAACCCGGATATGGTCGGTGCCATAGGATTCTCTACGGGTGGATTCTCGGCGCAGTACGGCGACAAGATGAGCTCCGTGCTCGACATCACCTACCGGGAACCTGAAGCATTCGAAGGCTCGGTATCGGCTTCGCTCATGGGAGCCACGGCAGCTGTCGGCAGCAGCTCCCGCCACTTCTCTCAGCTCCACGGCATACGCTACAAGCAGAATTCGTCGCTGCTGGGCTCGCTTGAAGAGAAAGGCGAGTATGATCCGAAATTTTTCGACTACCAGACCAGCATGACCTACACGGTCAGCCCGAAGTGGAAGGTATCTGTCCTTGGAAATATCGCTGTGAACAACTACCGCTTCATACCGCACAACCGAACGACCAAGTTCGGCACGTCGACCGACGCCAAGGAATTCACCGTCTACTTCGACGGAGCCGAGAAGGACCGCTTCGAGACCTACTTCGGAGCCGGCACACTCACATACAAACCAAGCAAGGCGCACGAATTCTCGCTGCAAGCGTCGGGATACTTCACCAACGAGCTCGTATCCTACGACATATCAGGCGAATACTGGCTTGACAAGGCCGGCACCGGCGGTTCTGACGACAGCGGTGCCGTAGGCGGCGAACTCGGCGTCGGGAAGTATCACGAGCACGCCCGCAACCGCTTCCGCGCATCAGTGTTTTCGATGGCTCTGCGCGGAGCATCGGGCATCAGCAACCACAATCTGAGCTATGGCCTGACATTCAACACCGAGCGCATCTACGACCGCACCCGCGAATGGGAGTGGCGCGACTCCGCCGGCTTCTCGCTTCCTGCCAATCCTGATGCGCTGAAAGTGGTGTACAACCTGTCATCGCATCACAACGTATCGTCGACGCGACTGGCATTCTACGCCATGGACACATACCGACTCAACACATCGGCCGGATATCTGAACATCAATGGCGGCCTGCGCTTCTCGTACTGGACATTCAACAAGGAATTCCTCGTGAGTCCGCGAGTCAGCGTGGGATTCGTC
Source organism: uncultured Porphyromonadaceae bacterium (assembly GCA_947178655.1). Next base: position 3,918 of record CAMWZB010000044.1, on the reverse strand, counting down.
CCCGAACGTAATCAGCGGCTGTCGCTGCGGTTCGCCACAGGGCTGTACTATCAGGCCCCGTTCTACAAGGAGTACCGCGAACCGGTGACGGATGCCGACGGCAACGAGACCATAGTGCTCAACGCCGACATAAAGAGCCAGCGGTCCTTCCAGATGATACTCGGAGCCGACTATACATTCAGAGCCATGAACCGCCCCTTCAAAATATCCGGAGAGGCGTACTACAAGGCTCTCGGCAATCTGATACCATATGAGATTGACAACCTGAAGCTCGTCTACGCAGGCCGCAACCTCACCGACGGATTCACCTACGGACTCGACTTCAAACTGTTCGGGCAGTTCGTCGAAGGCACTGACTCATGGCTCAGCTTCTCGCTGATGAAAACGCAGGAAACGCTCAACGGCGTCAAAGTGCCACGTCCCACCGACCAGCGCTACAGCTTCGCCCTATACTTCACCGATTATTTCCCGAAGATACCCAAGCTGAAGTTCAATCTCAGGGGCATATTCTCTGACGGTCTTCCGATGACAGCGCCGCGAGGCAGCCGCGACAAAGGATATTTCCGCGCTCCGGCATACAAACGCCTCGACGTCGGACTGGCCTATGCCCTGCTCTCGCCCGCCAAAGAAGGACAGCAGCGGACAGGATTCCTGCGGCACCTCAAGAGCGTATGGCTCGGAGTGGATGCTTTCAATCTGCTCGACATCAGCAATGTGAGCAGCTACTACTGGGTCACCGATGTGAACGACATCCAGTATGCCGTCCCCAACTATCTGACCGGCCGTCAGTTCAACGTCAGGCTGTCGGTAGAGTTTTAACTTATCATTCCCGCAGACGCGAATCGATGATGATCGTCACAGGACCGTCATTGACCAGTTCCACCTTCATATCGGCGCCGAACACACCACGCGCCACCGGCCGGCCTATGCGTTCGGCCACCATGCGGCAGTAAGCGTCGTACAGAGCGGTGGCCGGTCCGTGGCCGGCGGCACGGATATAGCTTGGACGGTTGCCCTTGCGCGTCGATGCTGTAAGAGTGAACTGACTGACAGCCAGCACGTCGCCTCCGGCATCGATAATCGAACGGTTCATCACGCCGGCGTCATCGTCGAATATCCGCAAGGCCACCGTTTTGTCGGCGAGCCACCGGGCATCTGACTCTTCATCGCCGTTCTCAACACCCACGAGCACCATCATACCGCGTCCGACAGCGCCCGTGACTTCGCCGTCGACACTCACTTGAGCGCGGGTCACGCGCTGAATGACTATTCTCATATCATCGGTTATTTGGAAATTCTACCCTGGCGACGACTCCGGAGCATACGCTCACGCATCTGAACGTATACCGCAGGCCGGAACCATTCTCCCAAAAGGACAAGCGCAGCACAGTAGGACAGGCTCACAAGTACACACACCACAAATACGGGCAATGACGACACTGCCGCCAAAACCGTCAGAGCCACCAGCCCGGACGCTACTGACAGCCAGCACGAACGGACCGCTATGACTGCGAGAGTGCGCAGACGGATCGACATCATCGATGCCCCGTGGCAATAAAGCGTATATATGACCGTCACAATAGCCACTCCGGCCACCTGGGTCCACGCTATGACGAGAATGCCATAGCGATAGAAAATCCACAGCAGAATCAACTGGAAGGCCGTAGCGGCAAATCCCATATCTCGCACGAACCGCGTGCGCCCATATACCTTGCATACGGTCTGATAGAATGCCTTGACACAGAGAAGGAACTCGGCCACGGCCAGGATTCTGAATACGGGGATGCTCTCGTGCCACTTGAGTCCATAGAGCAGGTCGATGACCGGACCGGCCACCACAAGCATGAGCATCAGTATGCAGCTGTTCACAGCTACAATAGTCCCGAACATATCACTGAACAGCTGACGACGACGCGCGGCGTCGGTCTCGTTAGAAGCCACGACGAAAAAGGGGATATTCAGCGACAGTTCGCTCACGCTGAAAGGCACGTTAGCGAACTTGGCCCCCTGATAGTACACACCTGACTGCGACGGAGAGCTGTAGAAGCGGCCCAGGACGAATGTATTGATATTGTTGCCTATCATCGTGGCGATATACGATATCATCAGATGCACGCCGTAGCTGAAAAACTCTTTGAAAGCCTTGACCCTGAACACCAGCCGCGGAAACCATCCGGAAGCGATAAGATAATAGACGAACTGAAAGAATCCGAGCATGATCTGCGTACATATCAGCGCCTTGTAGCCCATGCCTCTCCATGCGGCCACTATGCCGAGCACCGAAACGGTGACGGTAGCGCCGATATGCACAAGGCATATCTTGCGGAACTCCATCTCCTTGCGCAGGCGTGTCTCCTGAACATAGGACATGGTCTGAAAAAAGAAGCATACGCCAAGTGTCCGCATGATGACGATGAGTTCGTCATGGCCGAAATAGGCGGCGATGAAAGGAGCCGTGACGAAGAACACCAGTCCCATCAGCAGGCCGACGCCGGCGTTGAACATGAACACCGTGGAATAGTCGTCCTCCGAAGGGTCCGTCTTGTGAATCAGCCCGTCTGACAGGCCACAGCTCGACAGATTCTGTGCGATGCCCGTAAATATGGCTATCATGGCCAGAAGGCCGAAATCTGCTTGGGTGAGCATTCGGGCCAGCACAAGATTGACTGTGAAATTAATCACTGCCAGTCCGCCTCGGTCGAAGAACGACCACTTGTATGCCGATGAATTTCCCATATGCGGTGCAAAGTTAATCAATTTGCCGCATCTGCCGAAACGAAAGAGCAGATATCTTCAGCAAGGCACCTGCGCTCCGCCTGCGGCATTACCCCAGCCGGAGCGGTCGAGCGTGCGATAACCCACGGCCTCGCTGATGTGACGCACTTCGATATCATCCGAAGCATCGAGGTCGGCAATGGTGCGCGCCACCTTGAGGATGCGGTCGTAGGCGCGGGCGCTCATATCGTTCTTCTGCATGGCTTTGCGAAGGACTGCCATGCTATCGGACGACAGATGGCAGAACTGCTCCTGAAGGCGCGGTGTAATCTGAGCGTTGCAATGCACCGATGGGTTGTCGGCATAGCGGAGAGCCTGTATCTCACGGGCTCGGATAACGCGGGCTCGAATGTCGGCGCTGCTTTCGCCGCGACGGGAGTCCGACAGCTCGTCGAAAGGCACAGGCTGAATCTCGACATGGATGTCGATGCGGTCGAGAAGAGGGCCGGAGATGCGGCCAAGATAGCGCGAGACGGCACCCGGCGCACAAGTGCACGGCTTTGTGGGATGGGTATAGTAGCCGCACGGACATGGATTCATAGAGGCCACAAGCATGAAGCCTGCCGGGTAATCCACCTGATAGCGTGCCCGCGACACGCTGATGATACGGTCTTCGAGAGGCTGACGGAGCACCTCCAGAACCGTGCGGGGAAATTCAGGAAACTCATCAAGGAAAAGGACTCCATTGTGGGAGAGGGAAATCTCGCCGGGCAGCGGATTCGAGCCGCCGCCAACCATGGCGACAGGAGATATGGTGTGATGCGGAGCGCGGAACGGCCTCACAGTCATCAGCCTGGAGCCTCGGGCGAGTTTGCCGGCTACGGAGTGTATTTTGGTGGTCTCGAGGGCCTCGCCGAGCGTCAGAGGAGGCATTATCGAGGGAAGTCGCTTGGCCATCATGGACTTACCCGAACCGGGAGGGCCGATAAGAAGGATGTTGTGACCTCCGGCGCAAGCCACCTCGAAAGCACGCTTTACGTTCTCCTGCCCCTTCACTTCGCTGAAATCATAGTCAAAACTGTTCTGAGCCGCAGCGAATTCGGCACGCGTATCGACGAAAGCGGGCTGTAAAGTGCTGTTATCCTGAAGGAAATCCACTACCTGACGCAGATTCTCCACGCCGTAAACCTCCAGACGGTTGAC
>CAMWZB010000043.1 GCA_947178655.1 uncultured Porphyromonadaceae bacterium | reverse complement strand
CCCGTCGATGCGATGACGGATGTCATCGACTGTGCCGAGAAGGTCGCGTGCATCGACTTTTGCGCTCACTATAAGGCGGCGCTCCACGTTCTCGCGGTTGATAGTGTTCGGGCCCGAGCTTACGCGGATGTCAGCGAGATTCTCAAGCGGCATCGGTCCTTGTGTTGTGCTGACCGGAAGCAGTCCGATGCTGCTTATGTCGCCGCGGTGCGCTTCGTCGAGAATCACCGTTATGTCATAAGCGAAACCATTGTCGTACACTTCGCCCACCTGCTTGCCGCCGAGGGCTGCCGATATGGTGCGGCTGAATTCGCCGGGAGTCACTCCATAGCGTGCGAGCAACTCGCGGCGCGGCGTGATGAGCAGCTGCGGACGCTCCACCTGCTGCTCGATGTTCACGTCCACGGCGCCCGGCACCTCGTCGACTATACCCTTGATGTCGCGGCCGAGGGCGAAGAGGGTGTTGAGGTCCGGTCCGAATATCTTGATGGCCACCTGCGACTGCGCTCCGGAGAGCATGGCATCGATGCGGTGCGATATGGGCTGTCCTATTTCGATGACGGCTCCCGGTATCTCCGACAGCCGATGGCGCAGGTCGGCGCTCACTTCGGCCCGGGAGCGGTCGGTCAGGCGATAGGGCACTTCCATCTCGGATGTGTTCACTCCGAGAGAATGCTCGTCGAGTTCGGCTCGGCCTGTCTTGCGCGCTACGGTGATGACCTCAGGCGTATCGAGTATAATCTGCTCGGCTATGCGTCCTATGCGGTCGCTTTCTTCGAGGGATATGCCCGGCATGGTGCTGACGTTGATGGTGAACGAGCCTTCGTTGAAGTGCGGGAGGAAGCCTCCGCCGAGTGTGAAGTACAGCCCGGCAGCCGCCACGAAGAGCACGCCCACGGCCCACAGTACGGGCCGGGAGTGTCCGAGCACCCACTGCAGCGACCGGCTGTATGCGTCGGTCAGATAGCGCGATATGCGCGGTCTGGCATCGAGTGCGGCCTCCTTTTTGCTGTCGTTGTCGAGCAGCAGGCTGCACAGCACCGGAGTGAGAGTCAGTGCCACTATGGTCGATGCCGCCAGCGCTACGATGAAGGCTATGCCGAGCGGCTTGAGCATGCGGCCGTCCATGCCGTCAAGGAAGAAGAGTGGCAGGAATGCCGCCGTGATAATCAGTGTGGAATAGAAGATGGGCATGCGCACTTCGGCTGATGCCTCGTACACCACCTTGACAGCCGGAAGCCGCTGCCCCTGAGGCAGCTTGCGGTTCTCCCGCAGACGCCTGTATACGTTCTCCACATCCACGATGGCATCGTCCACCAGACATCCGATGGCTATGGCTATACCGCCGAGGCTCATGGTGTTGACCGTCATGCCGAAACCGCGGATGATCAGTACCGTGATGATGATTGACAGCGGAAGCGCTATGAGCGATATCAGTGTCGTGCGGAAATTCATCAGGAATATGAAGAGCACTATGATGACGAAGAAAGCGCCTTCGGCCAGCGACGAGGTGAGGTTCCCTATGGCGGCGTCGATGAAGTCTTTCTGGCGGAATATGTCGGTCGATACCTTTACGTCGGCCGGCAAGGTCTTGGCCATGCGTTCCATCTCCGCGTCGATTGTCGATGTTATGGAGCGAGTGTCGGCGCCGTTCTGCTTGGTCACAGTGATGAGGACGGCCTTGTCCGTGGCCACCGATGCTGTGCCCAGTCGCGGGAGGCGCCCCGCCATCTCCACGGTTGCGATGTCGGCCAGTGTCACTGTGCCTCGTTCGTCAGAGCGAACCACCGTCTGGGCAAGTTCGTCGCAGTCGGTGGTGTTGATGTCGGCCTTCACGATGTATTCGTTGCCGAAGTCGTATATCGAGCCGCCTCCGGCATTGTCGTTCATTCCTTCGGTGGCGGCCAGGACATCAGCCACGCTGATGCCGTACGAGAGCATCCGGTCGGGGTTCAGCTTGATCTGGTATTCGGGCGCGTCTCCGCCGATGACCGAAACCTGCGAGACACCGCCGAGGGCGAGCAGGCGAGGGCGTATGGTGCGCTCGGCGATTCGGCGCAACTCGAGCATCGAAGTGCTGTCCGCCGTCAGGCCCACTATCATCATTTCACCCAATATCGATGACTGCGGACCCATCACCGGCTTGTCCACACCGTCGGGCAGATTCTCTGAAGCGGCGTCCAGGCGCTCCGACACTATCTGACGGGCTGTGTATATGTCCGTGTCCCAGTCGAACTCCACGGTCACGGTGGAGAAACCGGTCGTCGAAGTCGACCGTACGCGTCTGACGCCTGTGGCGCCGTTGACGGCGGTCTCCAACGGAAATGTCACTACCTTCTCGACCTCTTCGGCCGCGAGTCCCGGCGCTTCGGTCATCACCACTACGGTGGGCGCGTTAAGGTCAGGGAAGATGTCGAGTTCGGTTTTCAGTATCGCTGCCGTTCCGGCAATGAGTATCAGGGCGGTTATCACCAGCACAGCCAGACGGTTGTGCAGCGACATGCGTATTATTCTGTTCAGCATCGTCGGATATCGGATTAGTGGTTATGTGTATGACCCTGGGGTGCCACTGCCGAGGTTTCGGCCAGGCGTACGGCCTGTACGCCGGAGCTGACATAAGAAGTGCCGGGTGCGAGTCCTGAGAGTATTTCCGTGCGGATGCCGTCGGATGCGCCGGTCCTGACAGGGACTTTCTCATAGTGCTCGGGCATGGTCTGTACATATATGAAGAACTGTCCCTGCTGTTCGGACAGGGCTTCCGTCGGGACGGTCAGAACATTCTCCAGTTTATTGCCGATGAGGTAAGCTGTGAAGGGCGTCCCTGCCGGAGCCGACGAAGCGCCCGATGTGAAGTAGACGGGTATGTATGCGCTTGAAGTGGCCGTGCCGTCGGTAGCCGCCGGGCCTTGTGTGCGCTGTCCGCCGCATTGGCTCACCAGCAGCGATTCTCCCGTAGGGAAGTCGGCCCGCAAGTCGCCGAAGGCGGCTGCCTCTCTATAGTATCGTGCAGGGATGTCGACCCTGAGCACCGAGCCTGACCCTTTGCCGAGGGAGGCTATGGCCGTGCCTGCGTCGACGTACTGGCCTTCTTTCACAAGCAGCGCCGTGAGAGTGGCCGCTATCGGAGCCTTCACCTTTCCTGAGGCAGCGTCAGGGCTGTACATGGCCTGTGCGCGGGCTGCGGCGGCACGTGCTTCAAGGAGCTCGCCTTGGGTGGCGAGGCGTTCGGCAAAAAGGTCTTGAACGCGTTCAAGATTTGCGCGGGCGGCTTCGAGTTCGGCCCTTGCAGCTTCGTTGGCGTCGCCTCCGGTCATGCCGACAGCATCTATCGATGCCAGTACAGCTCCTTTGGCTATGGCGCTCCCGGGCACTGCCAGCCTGGAGAAGTGCACTATGCCCGCCGTCGGAGCCGATGCGACGGCATCATCCATGCCGGCCTTCACTACGGTTCCGGAGGCTTTCAGAACGCGGTGGAACACGCCGGTCGATGCCGTGTCGATGCGCAGACCGAATCTGTCGGCTACTTTGTCGTGCAGCATTATCACGCCGGGAGCGTGCTCATGTTCCTCGGTTTCGGCGCCATCGTGTTCGTGACTGTGGTCGCTGTGAGAGTGACAGCTTGCCGCTGATAAAGCCAATGTGAGATATATCAAGGTTTTGCAGAGTTTCATAGCGTATAATAATCAAAGGTGGTTATTGCTCGTCAAAGTTACGAATTATCTCCGGTTCGGCTTTTGCATAATTCGGGGAAAAGCACTAACTTTGCGGCATCCTAATCTAAGTATAATACAGATACATGAAATTCAACCCTGTTGCGCTCACTGCCTGCATCGCTGTGGCAGGAGCCGGATCTATGATTCTCAATGCGTTGCCGCATAAAGCTCTGTCTGATGCCGCCACTGTCTCGATACTGGCAAATCCGTCGTTTGAGACCGCTTCTGATATAGGCGATGCCGTTTCCGAAGGTTCGGAAGGGCTTCGCGGATATGCTGTCAACGACATTTCGGGCTGGAAGCTCGAGGACTCCAATATCTCAGACCTCAAGAGACTGTATGTCACCACAGGCTGCGCCACTGACAACGGTTTCGGCACAGTCACTACAATCGCCGACGGCGATTATGCACTCTACCTGCGCCGAGGATGGAACACCGGCACAACCACACTGTCACAGACCATCGCCGGCCTTCCGTCAGGTGAGTACACCCTGTCCTTCGACTGGCGTTCAGGCTACGCCAACTCGGCCGAATCATCAATGACCGTCATCGTCGGCGCCACGCAGTCCAAGGCGGCCGCGTTCAAGAAAGGTTCGTCAGGCTTCATGGCATCCGAGCCATGGCAGGAGGCGGCCCTCTCGTTCGTGCACTCCGAAGACGGCCCCGTGACTATCGCTGTCAGCATCAGCTGGCTCTCCGGCGGAAGTTGCGTTATGTTCGACAACTTCAGCCTTGTCCGTACAGGCGATGCCCCCGATACTCCCGTGGTGCCTGACGACCCCGGAGTCATCTCCAGTCCTACCGAAGGTGTCATCACACACGACTTCGTGTCCGAAGCCGACATGAAGAACCATCTCCTGCAGATGCTTGCCGACTTCACCCCGTATATGAAAGACAACTGGCTGCCCATGGCTGACCTTAACTCCGATGGCGCGCCTCTGGGCGTGTTCAAAGGCGAGAATACCCAGGGCAACAACGAGCAGGGCGTGCGTCACAATGCCGACTTCTCGATGATATGTGCGTTCCTGTGCAAATACGCGCAGGGCAAAGTGACACTCCCCGAGGGCATCACATGGGCCGACCTCTCCGACTGGGCTGCCCGTTCGCTCAACTACGCATACTCGACCCACAAGGCCAACCGCCTCTATCCATGCAAGAACAACAGCTACTGGGGCTCTACCAAGGTCGGTGACTCGCAGTGGGAGTCATCGCTATGGGCCATGTCAGTGGCTTATTCGGCATTCTTCCAGTGGAACAGCCTGACTGACGCTCAGAAAGACAGTATCGAGAAACTCCTCGTCGCCGAATGTAACTACGAGCTTGAGCGCGGTATTCCCACGGGCTATGCCGGCGATACGAAGGCAGAGGAGAACGGCTGGGAGGCCGACGTCCTGGCGGTGACTCTCGGTCTCTTCCCCGAGCATGAGCTGGCCGACCGCTGGTTCGCCCGTATGCGAGAGTTCGCCATCAACAGCTACTCTCACTCTTCCGATGCCGACAATCACACAGTCATCGACCCCGAGTATGACAGCACCACCGTGTCCGACCTGTACAAGGGTCAGAACCTCTACGACGACTGGACGCTCCAGAATCACAACCTCTTCCATACGAGCTATCAGAATGTTGTCATGCAGGAACTCGGTGAGGCGGCCCTCGGCCTGAAACTCTTCCAGAAGGAACTCGCCGGCGCCGAGAAATGGAAGTCGAACGCCCTGATGCACAACAATCAGAAGGTGATGGACGAAGTCCTCAACCGTCTTGCACTCGCAGATGGCGAACTGGCCATGCCCAATGGCAACGACTGGAGCCTCTTCCTCTTCGACCAGATTACGTCCTACTCCACGATGGCCTGCTTCCTCCGCGACCCCAATGCACTCTTCCTTGAGAACATGGCTTACAAATACATCCGGGCGCGTCAAAAGACGACTGCCGACGGTTCGTGGCTTCTTCGTGCCGACGTCGGCGCACGTCGCATGGGCGTTGAGGCCCACCGTGTGATGATGACATGGCTCATGCACGAGGTGCTGCCTACGGCTGACATGCAGCCCGCGTCATGGCAGGATTTCCTTGACGGCTATGGCGACACCTATGTGTTCCCGGCGCAGAACGTCATACGCAGCAGTTCGCCTCACCGCTTCACCTGTTTCTCTTGGAGCTCAGGCCTTAAGAACTATTCGGGTTACATCGCTTCCCACAACCCCGACAATAACAAAATCATCGTGCCCTTCCGCTCGGGCAATAACGGCAACTTCCTCGGGTGGTACGAAGTCAGCGGCAAATCGGCCGATGCCACACCCGTCGTCAGCGGCATTTACGAGACCGGCGACCGTCACTTCGTCATGAACGGCGAACTGAACACTAACGGCGGTTCTCTCAACAACCGTTTCGTCATCTACTCCACCCCCGGCAATGCCGTCATCTATCTTGATTATGTCACTGCCAATGCCTCTGCCACCATCACCAAGGAGAAAGGCGGTCTCATGGCCATCTCGACCGACCCGTTCACCAAAGAGCAGCGCACTCTCTTCTATGATGGATGCGACAAGGGCACAGTGACCGACGGAAAGATATTTGTCAACATCGCATCCGACTGGCTGAACATCGACGGCGAACTCGGCTTTGTGGCTCCTGGCAACAAAGCCATGGGATTCGGCGACCAGGCCAACAACAACTCCATTCTCACCTCGCGCCTCTATACACTCTACAGCGATGCCTCCCGTCAGGTCAATGCCGGTGATGTCGTAGACCGCAGGAATGTGAATTACTATACTTCGGTCGATGCCGATGTCACCAAGGCTATGCGCGACCGCACGATCCTTCTGGCCGACCGTCTGCCCGAAGGCTGGAACGGCGTGATTGTTCCCGACCCCGACGGCGTCTGCTACCTCCTGCTGTCGAATTTCAACAGCATGTCTGCCGCTACTCTCGAAGGCATCTCGGTCGACGGCGCTGCGCCCGTATTCTCCGTTCCCACGGTCATTACTGACAATGCTTCGAGTGCGGAATTCATCGAGCAGCTCAACAACTCGCACGCCGACGTCCTGAACGTATTCGTCAAAGGCACAGCGCTCAAGGCTGTCCTTGCTGCTGATGAGCAGGATGCCGTCTTTATCACCAACGAGTCCGCGTCCGAGGCATCGCCCGCAGTCACCTTCATCGCACAGGGCAAGCCCGTGACCGCCAATATCACCATCGGCGCCGGAGCAACGGTCAAGGTATATCTCGACGGCGGTGTCATCAAGTCAGAGAAGGCAAATTTTCCTCAGGCCGGTGGAGATGAGCTCTCCGCCGGCTATACCGATGTCACAGAACTCTATCTGACCAATCCCGGATTCGAGGCCGACGAAACCTACTCCACCGTAGCCGACGAGACGCTCGGCAGCACCACCTATACTGCCTGCTACACCAACACCGTAGCCCCCCTGTCAGACGGCGTGCCCAATATCCTGCCTGTAGCGGGGTGGGCTAACGGCTCTGTCTTGACGAGCTCAGACGGCAACCGCCCCTACCGCCGCATGTACTCCATGCCGTACTCCACCACGGCTTACTGCGTCAGCAAAGCGGGCTACTATGCCGCACGCTGCGCTCCCCGAGTCGGCGACGCCCTCGCAGGTGACCGCTGCCTCACAGTCCTCAACTCATGGGCCAAAGGCGACAACCGCATCACCTCGACAGTGACTCTCGAGCCCGGCGACTATCGCGTCCTTATCGACATGCGCATGGAGTGTGCCAATATCACCGCTTCTGACGGCCGCACCGTCACATGCTCGAACGGCAACGTGAACACCTCCCTCACAGGTGTGAAAATCGGCGACACTGCCGACTACCGCTACGCCTCGGCGCCCAACGCCTGGGAGACCCTTGTTTACGACTTCACCCTCACCGAGGCTACGCCGGTCGAGCTGTCGCTTGGATATGGCACATCGTCAGAGAGCGGCGCCGCCAACAACACGCTTCTGTACCTCGACAAAGTCCGCATCCTGAGCAAAGACGGCAGCGGCATCTCCGCCGTTGAGGCAGCCCCGACCGCCGACTCCACTGTCTATACCCCCTCGGGCATCCTCGTCCGTGCCGCCGGCGATGCAACGCCTCTCCGCCCGGGCCTTTACATCAGCGCAGGCCGCAAGTTCGTCGTCCGCTGATAGCCCCCCGCATATCACACTGACTCCGTCTGTCTTTCGAGTCTGACGGGGTCAGCTGTGTTAATATGCATAACTTTCGTTTCACACTCTGCACACTCTGTTTCAGCCGCGGTTTTTTCTCATCCAAAAATTTGGGTGTCTGAAAAAATATTTATACTTTTCCATCTTTGACACTTCGAGTCATAACATACTAAAGCACATCAACTTACATTG
>CAMWZB010000042.1 GCA_947178655.1 uncultured Porphyromonadaceae bacterium | reverse complement strand
CTTAATATCTACATCGTGCCCATTCTCTACCGCTCCATCGCGGCACGGCGATAGACGTCGAACAGACGCATCATATTCGGGGCGCCTCCGTACAGGCTTTCGGCGACACGCCGGGCCGACGCGGAGGCGTCTTGCATTGCTGACTGACCGGAATACTCTGACAGGCGCGCACGAGTGCGAGCAGTTCGTCGTCGCTACCGGCGGCGAACACCGGGCTGCCCGGCACACACAGCCCCTCGACAGCGCCGCATATGTCGCGGCTGACCACGGGCGTTCCGCAGGCAAGAGCCTCACGGTTGTTCTGCGGAAAAGTATCGGCATGAGTCGGATTGACCAGTATCGTGGCAGCGGAGTATTCCCGGGCCAGGGCACGGCGTCCGTCTACGCGGCCCGCATAGACGATGCCGTCAGGAACGCGTCCTTTCAACGTACCGACAAGACGGATTTCGACCGAAGAGTCGAGCTGCTCTCGCAGACGGTAGAAAAAATCAAGGCCCTTAAGGGGAGTCCAGACATTCGTCGCACCCAGGACACGGGCCGTGGACTTGGGCGCGCAGGGCGAGAATGTGTCGATATCGACATCAAGACTCACCACTGTGCGCGGCACTGATGCCAGCGCCGACTGCGCCAGTTCGCCGTCGAGCCAGTGGCTGACAGGCAGGATGCGCAGTTGCGGAACCGAGGTGAAGGCGCTGACCTTGTCGTCGAAATTACGGCGGCTGCGGTCGGACATCGCCTGCGGATAGGCTGATGTCAACGGACATCCGGAGCAGTGCGTACGCCACTTGAGGCAGTTCACACCTGCGTCTCTGTAGTAGGCGCAGTGTCCAGTGAAAGCCCAGCAGTCGTGCATCGACCATACGACAGGACGGCCGCTATCGCGCAACCACCGGAACAGTGTCGGATAGTGCAGATAGTAGCCGTGTATGTTATGCAGATGGATGATGTCGGGATCATACTCCTCTACCCTGTCGATGAAGCGCGCAGTGGCGCGTCGGCCGTGCAGTCCGTGGCGGTCGAAGATGCGAGTCGCCATGCCGTGCACAGCTGTATCGAGGGCCGTACCGATCCGGATGCAGTCTACGCCGTCGGGGTCGCCGCGGCGTCCTTTGGCCATTACCGACGTCCATCCCCTGCGGAGAGCCTCCCGGTGGATGGCGGCCATATATGACGGGATAGAGCCGCCTATGGCGACGGTATTGACCTGCAGTAGCTTCATTCTTTCGTCTCAGGTGTGTATACGTAAGCGCCCAGGTCGGGAGGAGACTGGCGCGTCAGCCCGTAGCCGTCGACCCGTGCGTCGTCAGGTACATAGGCGTCATATCCGGCACCGATAGCCTCGGAGCCGTCGCGCAGACGGTAGTCGAAGATATAGTCGTTGCGGACCGTGTAGAACACCGGATCTTTGTCCCAAAGACACGACAGGAAATTGTCATCGTCGGTGCCTGCGCTCTTAAGCAGACATGTACGCACATAGACATCGGAGCCTGTAAGGTCGCCGGGAGCTATGTCGGCACCTATACCGTAGATGATTGAATTGTCGAATGTAGCCTTCATATAGGGCATCGCCGTGGCTCCGTCGGGAGTGAGGTCAGTCTCTTCATTGATATGAGCCAGCTGCACGGCCGCACCGCTGATGGCACTGAACAGATAGTTGTTCGAAAATGTACACTGACTGAAATAATGGGAGCCGCCTTCAAGATAGACCAGCCCGGCACCGCCTTCGGCAAACTCACAGCCCACAGCTCGTATGCCCGTATGATATGCCTCAAGCACCGTGCCGGCAGAGTTGCGCAGACGGGTGTTGACCATCGTGAGCTGAGGCTCTGCGGAATAGTCGGAGAGCGAATCGCCGCGAACGGCCACGCCCTGCACAGTGTTACGTATCTCGGTGTTGTCGAGGCGGTTGCCCTTGGATGTTTTGGTAAAGAATACGCCCGTCCACTGGCGCGACATGATGTCGAACGAGATGTCTGACACGACGTTGCCCGTACGGTCTCCGCTCAGTTCGACCCGCGCGTCATGACGTCCCTCCGCCGAGAGCGAGCCGCGGACCACCAGCATGGCCTTGTCATGGAAGCACAGACGAGTTCCGGCCTCAAGAGTGAGGCGCGCGCCTTCAGCCACTACAAGAGAGTCGTAGACTATGTAGGGACGGCCTGACACGAAGCGCGTGTCCGCATCAAGAACGTCACCGCTTATGCGTGTGGCATTGACACCGCGTGCCGTTACAACGACGGATTCGGTCACGCCGTTGGCCGTGAAGTCTACCGTGGCCTCGTAGTCGTCGGCCAGTCCCGGAGTCTCGGGAAGAAGGGCGTCGACAAAGACGAATATTGAATCCTTGGCGCGCACCTCGATATCGCCGAACGACGAGCCGGAAAGACCGTCGACATTGATACGAAAATACCCGGCGTCATCACTGCCAAGGCGTATATCACTGAACACAAGCGACTTCGAGTGGCGGTTATGCACCGTGAACTTGAATGTCGGCGTACGGTCGTCGGAGAATACATCTCCCATCTTGAGCGTATCGACAGAAAAGACAGGACGGTCTGACGGCGAACTAGTCACTCCGTCCTCGATGCAGCTCACTGCAGTCACTACCGCACTGAATATAAGGAATATGTAAAGGAGAAATTTCATACATTGATAACGCAGCGCTCCTTAAAATATTGCCTTCGGCACGTCATCAGAATCGGTAGCTTACACCGGCGAGACCGTGCAGGGAGCGGCTGCGCAGACCCGGAAGGATGTCGTGGCGGCGGCAAAGGATGTTGTCGAAGGTAAGGAATACCGATAACTGGCGGGTCACGGCGTATGACGCTCCGAGACTGAGGTCGCTCACATTGCTGAGACAGCCCTCATATGCTCCGAAAAGATAGCGTCGGCCGCTGCGGAAGGTGTAGCCGGCACTGATGTCGAGGTTCTCCATCGGCGAAAGTGCAAGAGTCACGCTGATGACTGTCCGTGCGAGATCGGCTGACGCAGGGTCTCCCTTGCCGTAATGGCGGGCTTCGGCCTCGGCATGACCTGTGCGGCCGAAGTCGTAGCGCAGGCCGGCGCCGATGTTCCACCCGGCCAGATTGCATGCGGTGTAGCCCGCAGGACGCAACCCATAGAGATCGATGCTGAATACCGGCAGGCGACGCGCGGCCACATAACCGCCGTAAAGCTCGACGGTGAAGTCAGCCAGAGGCCTGACATTGAACCCGAAACGAGAATCAAGAGGGACAAATGTCCGGAAGGGAGCCATGGCGCCGAGACTGAACGGCGTTTGCCCGTACATCCAGCGCAGTGTGCGGAATTCCTCTCCGCCCGATGCTGTGGCAAAAATAGCGAACCGGCCCGAGGGTATCCACGACAGCATCACGTCAGGAGCCATATGAAAGGCCGACTGCGGCGAATTGAGGCCGATGTCGGTTCTTACGCCCAGCTTGGCCAGAAAGTGCCGACCGTCATAGCGCAGAGCGGGATTGAGTCTCACAATGGCCTGATCGGTGGTTTCGGCCCGGTCCATGCTGACTGCAGAGCAGCCGCTCGAGTGGAGATAGTCGAGACCGGCGCCGAAGTCAAGGCTCACATCATGGCTGCGGCTGACAGGAACTCCTACGGAAGCGTCAAGAACAATGCGGCTGTCGGATGCCCCGGGCAGTTTACGGAGCATATTGGCACAGACACTGTCCGCGACACCGGTGAACTCGTAGCGCATACGGGCCTTGAAGTCGGCCAGACGGCGGTTGGACACCGCCAGTTCGGCATCGGCGGCGTTTATGTGGCTGTTCCGGCTGAGCCCGGCACAGCCCGGCATCGTCAGTGAAGTATGCCTGTATGCACCACTGACGCCGCCAAGCCATCCATTCCCGAAGTCGTGCATCATACGAAGATACAGGCCGCCGTTGTTGTCGCTGACACGATGCCTGATGTCGTCAGCTCCGCTGAAGTGATAGGAATGGCCGTCAAACCCGGCGCCGGCATCAAACCTCGTGGCCTCATCGGAGTATAGACGGTAGGCCAGTCTCGCTTTAAGATTATAAGCGGGGAAGTAGCCAAGCAGCGCATAGCCCGGAAGCGAATCGGACAGCGTCAACCCGGTAAATACCGGAAGAGGCAACGCTCCTCCTTCGGGGGCGAAGTCCGAGACGTGGGCATAGCGGACCGGAGAGATGTCAAGCGAGGGACGCGGCATCGAAGGGAACGACGGAAATACCGACGGCAGTGGCGAAGCCGACGGGAGCGGAGCCTCGGCTGTACGGTCAACAGTGATTTCGGCAGCGAGACCCTGGGCCAGAGTTGTATATGTGCACTGCGCGGCAAGGGTCAGAGCAAGAGCAGCTATATATCTTTTCATTTTTCAAGTCGTGTTTCTATCATAAGGAAAATATCAGCCTCGCTTCCCGGATAGTTATCGCGGAGTGCCTCGAGATACTCGCGAGCCTCGAAATCCTTACCTTGCGAAGTGTATATGTCGCTGATGAGTATGAATCCGCGGGCCACCCAGTAGCGCTGCGGCGAACCTGACTTCACGAACTTCTGCGCCACTTTCAGAGCACGGTCATCCTTGCCCTGCTCGTGCAGTGCCGAAGCGGCCTCGAAGGCGCTCATGGCTCCGAAGAGTTCGGCCGGAGTTCCGGACATATCAAGCCATATTTCAAGAGCGCCGTCGATGTCGCCGGCGGCATCGAGTGCCTTGGCCTTTGTGAATCTGGCCTCCGACATGGCAGCCGGAGCTGCGGAAGATGCCAGAATCAGATCGGCAGCCTCTCCGGCCTTGTCGTAGCGGCCCATGTCACGGGCAGTACGCATCAGACCCAGACGAGCCTCGGTGGCCATAGCGGCATCTGACGCACGCTCGGCAAGCCTCGAGTACAGTTCGAGTGCATCGGGCAGCCTGCCTTCGGCCGAAGCAGCCGAGGCCATGTATGCGAGAGCATGCGGGGCGGCGGAGCTGTCGGGATAGCCGTCGAGTATCTCGGATGCGATGTCGGCCGCACGCTGGATGTCGCCCTTGGCTGTGGCAGCTTCGAGAAGCATCGCAAGAACCTGGGGAGCATGCGACGACTGTGGATAGCGCGCAGCGAAGCGCTCGAGCTGTCGGATGTCGCCGTTGCGCGACATGGCATTGCAGGCTGAGGTGTATGCCAGCTCCTCGGCGTCATCGCCGGAAGTCTGAGGAGCCTTGTCGACAGTGGCCATGAAGTCGAGATACTCGTCGGCTCGACCTTCTTCGGCATAGCGCGCACGCAGTATGGCCGAAGCCTGAGCGGCCTCCTCGGATGTGGGATAGAGACGGATGACCTGACGGTAAGCGTCGTCGGCCTCTGAGGCACGACCCATATCAAGCAGAGTCATTGCCATCTGCAAATAGCCGCGACGGCCATGCACGGTGCGCGGCCAGCGGTCGATGAGAGTGCGGTAGACTCCCACGGCCTCGGCATTGCGACCGAGACTGATGAGAGCTTCAGTACGCTCGAGCATGGCTTCAGGCATGAGGACCGAACCTGCAAAATCGCGCTCGAAACTGTCGAGGGCCTTGAGTTTGCCCTCATAGTCTCGCAGGAATCCGCGCATACGGGCACGGTTGAGCGCAGCGTAGTCGGCAGAAGAGGGATTCGTGTCGCAGGCCTTGCCGTACATGGCTGACGCCCCTTCGAAATCGGCCCGTGCAGCCAGTATGTCGGCCAGTCGGTTATAGGCATCTGACTTAGCCTCGGGACTTGACAGTTTCTGTGCGGCCTGCCTGAAATTATCCTCAGCCCCGGCGGCATCGCCGCTGCAATACAGCGCATAGGCCAGACCGTAGAGAGCCACCGGACGGTTGGGCGCCGACACCGGAGCGGTGCGCAGATAGTCACGGAAAAGTGCCGCGGCCTGCCTGTCGCTTTTCTGACGCGCAAATGCCTCGGCCCGCGCGAGCGTGACCTCTGCGGAGAGAGCCGTGTCGTCAATCCTCACCGAACGCGCCTCATCGAACGCGCGCATGGCGCCCGAAGCATCTCCGTCGCGGAGTGCCTTGAGGCCAAGAGTCAGGAGCACACGCACTTTGGCCGCCTGCATCTCAGCCGATGGCTCGGCCACATCGCGAAGGCGCTCGATGGCCCGCTCATAGTCGTTGTCAGCGATGTAACCGGAAGCAAGGAACGATGCCACACGGTCGGAATACACACCCTTGGGGTATCGCTTGAGAAAATCCTCGAACACTCCGGCTGACGATGCGAACGGCACAGCCTCGCCACGGGCGCGAGTCGCGGCATAGTTGTAGAACGCGGCCTCGGTCACGGCAGGGTCTTCAGAAGTGGCGGCGGCCTTGTTGAAAGCCAGTGCCGCGGCGGCGTCATCACCCATGTTCAGCAGGCACTGACCTGCGAAGAGATAACCTGACTGGCGCAGCACACCCGAGCCTCGCTCGGTTACAGGACGGAAATACTCGAGAGCGCCCTTATAGTCGCCACCGCTGAACGCATCGGCTCCGAGAATATACAATGACGAAGGCATAGGCTCTTCGACAGCCTCCACATACCTGCGCAGATACTTTACAGCCTCGGTGGTTTTGCCTGTGCGGTAGAGCGACTCGCCGGCGATGCGGCAGAGTTCGGCCATGGCAGCCTCAGGCACTCCGCCCCGCTTAATGACAGAACGGGCCTGCGACAGAGCCTTGGCATAGTTTCCCCGGGCATAGTCAATGGCGGCGAGATAGACAGGAGCCAGATTGCCGGGCGCCCGTGATACATTCACTTTATCAAAGCAGTCGGCAGCACGCGAATAGTCTGCGCGGTCGTATGCGATACGCCCCAGATAGAACAGCGCTTCCTGACGGGTATCCGCATAGCGCGAAGCCTCGGCGAAGGCAGCTTCTGCTCGTCCTGAATCACCTGCCTCAAGAGCACTTATGCCCGTGCGATACCAATATTCGGCCTTCTGAGCCGTTGTAAGACCGTCAGGGTTCACTTTGCTATATGCGCGCAGAGCCTTGGCATACATGCCTCTGGCATAGAGGCAGTCGGCCACACCTTTGCGGGCCCCCTCTCGCGAAGCAGCATAGGGACATTCGTCAAGGAAAGACCTGTAAGCAGCCTCCGCCTCCACGTATCGCCCGGCACCGAAGAGCCGCGCCGCATCAGCGGGCATATCCGAAGCCGCCGCCGGAAACGCCATTCCGGCGGCAAACATCATATATAGGAATATCGTTCTTCTCATAAATCGTGAATGGTCTGCAAAGGTACGCAACGGACAGGAAATTTAAAGTTAAAACTATGAAAATATTCAAAAAAACGGAAGCCGCGGAACAATGTGGCGCAGAAATGCCTAATTTTGTCATATGAAACACAACGACACACCGGTGCTGCTGCTCACAGGATATCTGGGCAGCGGCAAAACAACTCTTCTTAACCGTATTCTCACTAACGAACGCGGTATCCGATTCGCCGTCATCGTAAACGACATAGGCGAAGTCAACATCGACGCATCCCTCATTCAGAAAGGCGGCGTCGTAGGCAAAAAAGACGAGGGAGACCTGGTGGCGCTCCAGAACGGCTGCATATGCTGCACCCTGAAAATGGACCTGGTAGAGCAGCTCGCCGAAATCATGGACATCGGCAAATTCGACTACATAGTCATTGAAGCCAGCGGTATCTGCGAGCCGGCGCCAATCGCACAGACCATATGCTCCATACCGTCGATGGGACGCAAGTACACCGAGAACGGCGTGCCTCGTCTGGACTGCATAGCCACAGTTGTCGACGCACTGCGCATGGCCTCAGAATTCGGATGCGGCGACCGTCTCAAGCGTGACAGCATCACCGAAGACGACATCGAGAATCTGGTCATCGAGCAGATTGAATTCTGCAACATCATCCTGCTCAACAAGATATCGGAAGTCACACCCGAAGAAGCCGGACGCATACGCGCCATCATCCGGGCCCTGCAGCCCAAGGCAAAGATTATCGAGTGCGACTACTGCGACATCGACCTGAACCTGCTGCTGAACACTCATACGTTCGACTTCAATCAGGTCTCGGGATCGGCCGCATGGATCGAGGCCGTGGAGAGCGACTACCACGAAGAGGATGAGCATGAGC
>CAMWZB010000041.1 GCA_947178655.1 uncultured Porphyromonadaceae bacterium | reverse complement strand
ATGATCGACAATTCAAGCGCGTTCCGTATGGACTCCGACGTACCACTCGTGGTCCCCGAAGTCAACGGAGCCGACGCCCTCGACGCTCCTCGCCGCATCATCGCCAACCCCAACTGCACTACGATACAGATGGTCGTCGCCCTCAACCCCATACACAGCATCTCCCCCATCCGCAGAGTGCACGTCGCCACATATCAGGCAGCAAGCGGAGCAGGTGCTACAGGTATGGAAGAACTGCAGTTGCAGTCCGCCCAACTCGCCGAAGGTCAGAAGCCCACAGTCTCGAAATTCGTCAGCCAGCTCGCATTCAACCTCATCCCGCACATCGACGTCTTCACCGACAACGGATACACAAAAGAAGAGATGAAAATGCACCTCGAGACAAAGAAAATCATGCACGTCCCCGACCTCGAAGTCAGCGCTACATGCGTCCGGGTCCCCGTCATGAGAGCTCACAGCGAAGCCATTTGGGTGCAGACCGAGCAGCCCGTTTCCGTCCCTCAGGCCCGACAGGCTTTTCAGGAAGCTCCCGGCATAGTACTCCTCGACAGGCCTGAGCCGCTCGGCTACCCTCAGCCACTCGACGTCGCAGGCTCCGACCCCGTATATGTCGGACGCATCAGAGCCGACCTCGCCGACAGCTGCGGACTCTCTTTCTGGACTGTCGCCGACCAGATTCGGAAAGGCGCCGCACTCAACGCTGTCCAGATAGCCCTCTACATCATCGAAAACCGTCGATGAACCCTACCTCTCTCCTCAAAATTAAACCCTGAAAAACTTCGACCTTGTCTCTAACAGCATATGATACCCTTGATGCAGGCTCTTGTGACTGACCCGGTACAGATATTCCTGATAGTACTGGTCATAATCCTTGCGGCTCCACTGCTGCTCAACAAGCTCAAGATTCCACACATCATAGGCATGATAGTGGCAGGAGTCGTCATCGGTCCTTTCGGATTCAACATCCTCGACAACGACTCTTCTTTCGCTGTTTTCGGACAGGTCGGACTCCTCTATCTCATGTTCCTCGCAGGACTCGAGATTGACATGTACCACCTCAGGCTCAACCTACGCAGAGGTCTCGCGTTCGGCATCCTCACGCTTCTCATACCGCTCGGATTAGGCATCATTACGAGCGTATACATCCTCAGTCTCGACTGGACCACATCAATGCTCCTCGGCGCCATGTATGCGTCTCACACACTCCTCGCATACCCCGTCGCCGCCCGTATGGGCATCACCAAAGCGCCGGCAGTCCTGATTGCCATCGTCGGAACCATCGTCGCCGTCATCGGAGCCCTCCTCGTCCTCGCCGCCGCCGTAAGCATACGCCAGGAAGGATACTTCAACATTTCTGCCATCGCTCTCCTCACACTCAGGCTCGGCATATGGGCGGCAGTCCTCCTCTACCTCTACCCTAGGGTCACAAGATACTTCTTCAAGAAATACGCCGACAAAGTCACCCAGTACGTATTCATCCTCGCACTTGTATTCCTCGCCGCATGCTCGGCAAGGCTGATTGGACTCGAACCCGTACTCGGAGCTTTCTTCTCCGGACTACTCCTGAACCGCTACGTCCCCATGGGGTCTGCACTGATGTCATCCATCGAATTCGTCGGTAACGCACTCTTCATACCATACTTCCTCATAAGCGTAGGCATGATGATTAACGTCCGCGTTTTCTCCGACTCCGGCACAATAGCCGTCGCCGCCGTCATGCTCATCGTTGCCATTGCCGGAAAGTGGATTCCGGCATACATCGCTCAGCGCATCTACCGCTTCGGTCCCGACAGCCGCGACGTCATGTTCGGCCTCACCGCAGCTCACACCGCCGTCGCTCTCGCTGTCGTCACTGTCGGTTACCGCATGGACATGTTCGACGAGCGAATCCTCAACAGCACCATCGCCGTCATACTCTTCACCTGCGCGCTCGCCCCGATTGTCACCGCCGGCGCCGCCGCTAAGCTCAAGGTCAGAATGCTCGAAGAGGACGGCAACGACGACGCTACTCGCCACATCCGGACCAACAACACCCTCATCGCTGTTGCCAACCCCGTCATTCCCGGCCCCCTCGTCGACATGGCTCTCCTGATGCGCAACACCCGGGGCACACACCGCTTCTACGCGCTTCACGTCCGCAACGACAACTCTACAGCCTCAAAGACAATTTCGGCCAACGCTCTCCGCACGGCTCGCGACACCGGAGCCGCCGCCGACATCGTCATCGACACGCTCGACCGCTACGACCTCAACACCGTCACCGGCGTCCTCAACGTCATCCAGGAGAGAGACATTACCGAGATTATCATCGGCATGCACACACGCGCCACGGTCATCGACTCATTCTTCGGAAGCAAGACCGAGCAGCTCCTCCGCTCGACGCATAAGATGGTCATGATAGTCCGGTGCTTCATCCCCGTCAACACCATCACACGCGTATTCGTATGGGTACCGGCCGGAGCACAGTACGAGACCGGATTCAGCCGGTGGGTCAGAGCAGTGTCTCGCCTGACAAGGCAGGTCGGTTGCCGCATCATTTTCTGCTGCCGGGCCGACGTGCAGCCTCTCATCAGAGGCGTCATATACACCGAGAACTTCGGCATACGCTGCGAGTTCCGCACCACCGAAGGATGGGACGACCTCGTCATGCTGTGCAAGGAACTCATTGACGACGACCTCTTCGTCGTCATCGGGGCGCGCGCTCAGTCTGTATCATACTGTGCCGAAATGGCCGACCTCCCTGCATTCCTTCAGAGATACTTCTCACGCAACAACCTCATGATGATTTACCCCGAGCAGTTCGGACAGGCTCAGGTCCTCACTTCATTCGCCGACCCTCTCTCAAGCGACATTTCAGCCCCGGCATCTCCGGTCCTCAATCGCATACGCTCTATATTCCGCACTCGATTCCGTCGCTGATTCACCATACAGAACTCTGTTGGTCGAAGTCTGACTCGTCTGAATGTCCCTTCATGCCTCGTATCACATGGAGCGCTATGGCCCGCGTCATCACAATATCGTCATGATGCCCCTCGGACGCACCGAAAGTCCCGTTCGGACGTCTCACGTAGTTCAGCAGCTCATTGCACGCCTCATTGTCGCGTTCCGTGTACCCCCCTTCGCGCACACTCTCTATCAGACCATTGATTAGCAATACCTTGGTCGAGCGGTTCGTGTGGAACCCGTACCGGCGCACACTCCGGCCGCTCGCGCTGTCGAATGTCTCGCGCATGTACATATTCCCGTAGCTTTCTGCTATCCTGTTGAGTATGAATAGATTCGAATCGCTTCCGCCTCCGTAGTCCCCCGTCTCGTACGTATTGCTTTCGATCACCAGCAGAGCATTATTGTAGTATCGTGCCAGGTCACGGCTCTTATAAGCAAGCACATCATGGTCTGTATGGCCGCGCCACTGCGCCACCACACTCGGCCGGACGCCGTCCGCGTCAAGCACAGCTATCACCGACCAGTCGCTGCGCACCGACCGGCCTCCGACATCGACTGCCACAACATACCGGTGACCTTTGGCCGGATGCTCCCACACCTTGCAGCAGCCGGTCTTGTCTGCCGTGAAATGCTTCCCCCTACTGTCCACCTCTCCTGTATCCGTAGCTTCCCGGCAGCCTTGACGGAGTGCCTCGACCTTTTCCGGTGCGAACACCCCCGACGACGTACTCGCGAAGGCCATCACATCATCACTCGGAAATTCCGAGTTCATACCCTCTTCCGTGCTGAATGACTTGCGACGCTCTCGGTGCCAGTTGATTTGACTCGTGTCGCACCCTTGTTCCCAGAGGCGCTCCTCTTCTTCGCTCATGCTCTCAAGTACCTCCCGGGCCGACTTCGGCTCCACTTGCAGGGAGGCTGTCTCGAACCACGGCACAAAGATGGGCCGGAGGTCGCTCACGCCGCACTTCGCACGAAGCCACTCCGTATGGAAGTAGTCGCCCGTGCCGTTGGCCGTCGACTCTATCACGATCATACTGTACGGAAGCAGACTCACCGAGCCGCAGATCGACCGTATCACTGCCCCGGGCGACCGACGTCGGCTCGAAGCCCAGAACGAAGTCTCGCTCAGATGAGCCATCGCATAGTCTCCGCTTCGCAGACTGTCGGGCGACTCACTCGACCCCAGTGCCACTCGACAGTTGCGGCCCGTGATCATTCTGATGTTCTGCGTCCGCTCGAAAGGCTTGAAGCGGGCCCCCGGACCGCCGTCCCAAAGCTCGGTAGGGTAGTGGTCAAGCAGTTTCGTGTACATACCGCGGATATTCGCCGCTGCATCCTTCACATGGGCAAGTATCACCGAGTTCCAGTTCTCGCGGTGGCACAGCTGTATCCATGCCATATACATCTGCACAAGTGTCGACCCGCCCCATTGACGGGCCTTCAGAAGTATCACCCGTATCGGACTGTCCGACAGCCGTTGGCGCTCAAGCTCCTCAAGCACGCGCCGTTGGGCCGGATTGAGTCGCAGCTCCGTGTCTCGGCCGGTCTCCTTGTCCTTGATTCTCACACACCGGCGGGCCCAGTACTCGAAGTCATGCCGGCAGCGCAGACGCTCCCACGCACCCGCATCATCGGCGCTCGGTTCATATTCAGCATCGGCAATCATCGTCTTGGGCACGTAGGCGTAAGGAACATCGCGCATCGGTGTCGCCACTCGCACCCGTTCACCCGTGCAGAACCTCCCGTATATCTGGTCGGGCATCACTGTCCTCGACCGTATCGCCCGACGCAGCAGGTCAATACGCTCCTTCAGTTCAATATCACTCAGCAGATGCCCCGTTATATCCTCCCTCATTTTATATACACCCTGAATGAATTAAGCACAAAGTCCTCCGACACACTCCCCGACAGCTTCAGCGTCATCCGTTGCACCGGTCGCCCCGTATGGTATAGACGGACCGGGCTCTCAAGCGACCCCGTTATCGAACTGTCAAGACACTGACGGCTGCGGCTCTGTCCCGTACCCGTGGCGGCCATCTCGAACCTCAGATTCACATTGCTTCCCTCCGCCACGATGTCTGTCGCACCTACTGTCACATAGCGCAGACGTCGCGGCACGACATCGTAACTCACCTCTATCTCAGTCCTCTCGCTCGTCACCTCGCGGTCCGGTCGTAGTAGACCTTGAGGTGTCACTATCCAGGCTGTTCCGCCCGTATGCGATGTTGCCTGACCGGTGATGCCGCTCCGTTCGTATCGCCGCCATTGGAATGCCCGGCAGAACACATCGGCCGTTCCGTCGCTCCGGAGCGCCCATAGCTCCTTGCGGTATGGCTCGTATGCAAGGGCATGATAGTCGCGCGGACACTCGAACAGCTCGAACACGCCTCGGCTCGTCAGACGCAGAAGGGCCGGACCGCGCTCGTTATTGTCTCCGCACAGTGCGAATAGTTCTCCCGGCTCGCCGCCGATGAGCTGGTCTGCCGACTCTACCTTACCGCTCACCATACTTTTCACAGCCACCTTGTTCCGGTCCGAGCCAAGCACTATCGAGTAAAGACCGTCTGTTGTGCCGGCCACGAACTTCTGACGCCCGAACTCCCACGACTGGTCTGTGCCGTCGCGCAGGGCAACGGCCTTGATGCGGCCTCCGAGCCCCTGCGTGTTGCTCTCTATCCGCAGCGGACTGTCCGTCGGTGCGAATGCCACCATATCCGGCCAGCGGTCATCCGGTGCCTTCAGCGTGCCCGTTGCCGGATTCCCTCCCGTGTCGAATACCTGAGGGCGTGCACTGTCCGACACCCACACCGAGAAGCGCCCCGACTCATCAGGCTCAAGTTTCACCTCCGCCGTCATCGTCCGACCGTCGCACATATGCACTATCTTCATTTCTGTCGCGTCAGGCGACGGATAGCTCAGCAGCGGACTGAACGCCGTCGGGCAGTTGCCCTCCCCCGAGTCGCTGCGCATCACTCCGCTCCCGTCGCTGAACTTCACCACCGTCACTGTGCGCCATGACTTCGAGGCCTCGGCTCGTATGCCCTGGCTCTGCGCGTTCCAACCCTTGAACCGTACCGTCCCAAGGTCACCCCATGCCGTCATCTGTGCGTCTGACGCGCATACACGGGCAGTCAGCGTGTGCGGAGCTCGCATCAGTGTCTCGGCTCGCGTCTGGCGTGACACCTTCTTCTTGAACGATCCGAGCACCTCTCGCATCACCGTCCGCACATCCGTTGGCTGCGTCACCGCGATTTCTACAGTCCGCCCTCCCGTGCCGAAAGGGCGGTGGATGGTCGCCACGCAGCGCTCAAGCGCATCCAGTCGCGACAGCACACGTCTGACCGTCCGCGGAACACTCTTCCTGTAACCGCTCCCCAGCCCGTACATCAGTCCGGGCATACTCACCCGGAGGAATGGCGACACCTGAGACTCTCCGCGTGCAAGCGTAGTATACCCCTCGGTATCAGGATTGTATGGATGGAAAAGAGGCGACATGTACACATCCATGCTCGCCACTTCCGGCCACTCTCCGGCCGACACTGACGGTAGAACTGCCGACAGCTTCCACGTCTCGGCGCTCACTGTGTACGCGTTGATGGTCTGACGGTCATCCGACATCACATCTTGCGGATTCGACAGCTGCGCCCCCGACGTGGCCGACAGAAGCACCGGACCCGACGTGAACAGTTCGCGGCCATTGATGTCCCTCAGTTTGTACCGGCATATCGCCGGCTGAATCATCACTCCCGCTCCCGACGCTTCTTCGCACAGATGCAGATAGGCCGATATCAGGTCTGAAGTCACCGATTTCGAATCCTGACTCACCAGCTGACCCGTCTGCCCATAGACACGGCTCAGCCGTCGGGCGCTCACCTCTGTGCTCAGAATCCCACTGTCCGTCGACGTAAGCATTACCGCAGGATAGTCGCGCTCGATTCTGCTCACACTCACTCCCGATTCCGTCGACCTGATTTCAACGGCGCCCTCGGCTGTCATCACGAGTATGCTCTCGCCGCTTCGCTGAGGCAGCGCGCACAGCACCTCCGACGGTAGCACTGACAGATAGATGACCGGATTTGCCGACGGCTGTGACTCGTCGACCGTGTACACCGACCGGCCTGCACTCCCCACGATTGAGCGGCCGCCCTTCCGTTCCAGTACTCCCAATGGCATGCATCCGGCAAGTGATTGATAGCACACCGGCCTCTTGGCCACTCCCAACGACCCGTCGTCAAGTGGCCTCAGATTCTTCACACTCAGAGTCCTCGGTTGTCTGAACTCATGGTCCGATGTCCTGCTCATCAGATCCGCAGGCACTTCAAGCCTGCTCATATTCTCATTGCTCATATATCGGAAATATTTACAGTCATGCCGCGAAAGTACAACCCGTAAACCCTTTTGGTTCCGCTATTTCCCCTGACAGGACAAAAGCGAGCCAAATTCATTACCGGACCAGGATGCTCTTGCATAATCGGGACGATTTGATTAAATTTGTCGCACTCTCTTAACTCTTGCTTATAATCTTTAGCATTAAAATAAATGTCAACGAAAAAAATTTGTCTTTATCTTGCGGTGGCCTCAATGATGCTCACCGGGTGCAGCGAGAAGCCGATGGTGGCTTCGCCCGACGGAAACATTGTGGTTGACTTCGCTTCCGATGCCGAGGGGCATCCCACATATTCCGTATCAGTCGGCGGAAATCAGCTGATAGCTCCTTCTCGTCTTGGTGTGGTTACTCGCGGCGGCATTCTCCCTTCCGGAGGAAAGCCCGAAGTGTCACACTCATCTTTCAACGAAGTCTGGCACCAGCCATGGGGTGAGAACAAAACTGTCGAGAACCGGTATAACGAGATGGATGTGAAACTTGCCGGTGACGATGCCGACGTAACATTGCGATTCCGTGTGTTTGACGATGGCATCGCGTTCCGTTATGAATGGAACGTTTCTTCTGCCGATTCGGTCGTTGTGACCGACGAACTCACTGAGTTCAATTTTGCCGTTGACGGTCGTTCGTGGTCTATTCCGGCAAGTTTTGAGACATATGAACTCAAATATCAGACACTTCCGGTGTCGCAGGTTATGAATGCCAACACCCCGTTCACATTCGTTACTGATAATGGCATCTATGGTTCTGTGCATGAGGCTGCTCTATACGATTATCACGAAATGGTGCTGCGACGCGATTCTGTTGGCACTCCTTTGAA
>CAMWZB010000040.1 GCA_947178655.1 uncultured Porphyromonadaceae bacterium | reverse complement strand
TCCTTGAGCTGTGCCGATATTTCGGTTTCAACTGACGGACGCAGCAGGCGTTTGGCCGCATCTTCCACCGCATGCCCGATAAATGCCGCGCAGTCCTGCGATGCGCTCCGCGGCACGAACGCACGGCAGAGCGCCTCATCGAGCGGACGGTCGCTGTCATCAAGCTCGTACTTGACCTTTATGAATCCTTCGCGCTCGGCGCGTCGAAGAGCCAGATACTGGTGTGACGACATGCGGCGCACGCTTTGGCTGAAGTCGGCATACTGCGACAGCGGAGTCTGAGCTATTTCTTCTTCCTTTCCTTTTGCCACGGTGCATCTGATGGAACCGTTCCGGCGGTAGGTGTTGCGGGTGATGTTGCGGAGCCGCTCGCTGTCGGCGGCCCATTCGGCTATGATGTCCGAGGCTCCGGCGAGGGCCTCGTCCGAGCTCTCCACGCCGTTTTGGCCGATGAAACGGCGCGCGCTGCCTTCGCAGTCGGCGGTGCGTCCGGCCATGATGATTTTTGCCAGCGGTTCGAGGCCTTTCTCGCGAGCGATGGCCGCACGTGTGCGACGCTTGGGCTTGAACGGTGCATAGATGTCTTCTATCTCCGTCATGGTCCGGGCCGCCTCAAGGCGTTCTGCGATTTCTGCCGTCATGGCTCCGGCCTCTGCGATGGCTTTGCTGACAAATCCACGGCGTGCATCCATGGCGCGGTGCTGAGCCAAGGCCGTCTCGATATTTCGGACCGCCACTTCGTCGAGCGAGCCTGTGCGCTCCTTGCGGTAGCGGCTGATGAACGGTACGGTCGCTCCTTCGTCAAGGAGCTCGATGGCCGATGCCACGCCTTTCTCGGGAAGTCCGAGCTGTTGTGCTATTGCTTTCGCTGTCTGTTCCATGCTTCTATCGGGCCTTGTAGGTCTTGGCGTATCCATCGTTTTTTGCTCCGCGTGAGAATCTGAATACCGTCACCTCCGGGGTGGCTCCGATACGTGCCGGGATACCCACCTCTCCGGTGCCGATATTCACATATAGGTCGTGACCCCTGTCGGAGTCAGTGTACATGCCTCCCCACGTAGGATACCTGAAGGCCGCCGGCGACTGTCTGCCGATGGTCATCTGCATGGCATGGGTGTGTCCGGCCAGAGTCAGTGCGATGTTTTTGTCAGGGCTCTGTGCTATATCCGAGCACCAGTGGGCCGGATTGTGGCTCAGAAGTATCTTGAAGGCCGGGTCGGCCAGGTCTCCTTTGTATGCGGCATCGAGGTCGCCGTATACAGGGAATGGAGAGTCGCCGATGTTCTCGACACCGATGAGCACTATCGAATCGCCTCCGGCACGTATCACGGCCGACTCATTGTTGAGCATCTTCCATCCCATCTTGTGCTGGAGGTTCAGAAGCTGCTGCAGGTTCTCTTCCTTGGCTTTGTATGACGGCCATTTGTAGTAGTCGCCGTAGTCGTGGTTGCCAAGGATGGAGTATACGCCGAGCGGTGCGCTCAGTCGTGCCAGCACGGGCGCGAAAGGCTCAAGTTCCGATGTATGGCGGTTGACGATGTCGCCGGTGAACACGATGATGTCAGGATGCAGCCCATTGATGCTGTCGACGAGTTTCGACACGAATGATGTATCGGTTCCGTAAGTCCCTGTGTGCAGGTCGGATATCTGTACCACCTCAAGACCTTCGAATGCTTCGGGAAGTTCGGGATGGCTGTAGTGGACAGTGTGGATATCTATGCGCCGGGTGTTGATAACTCCCAGAATCATCACTGCGAACGTACCCAGAGCGAGTACGGTCGGTGCCAGACGGTGTCCGGGCATCGGCTTGTGTCTGAAAAGCGCGGGGATGCGGCAGAACAGGCTTGTTATGACGAAAATATACTTAGGTATATATATGCTGAAATAAGCGTATATACACCACATCAGAGTCGTCAGTCCGGCGTCGTCAGTCGCTTTCTTGGGCCATGCTATCATCACGGCAAAAGCCAGCGACAGAATCACCGAAGACCACAGAAGCAGTCCTTGCAGGATGCGGCCATGTTTGAGGCGCCAGGAGCGGACTGTTCGGTATATGTAGATGTCTGCGGCTATGCCGAGCAGCAGTACCGGAAGAACGAGAATCAGTGGGAGTCGCATGTCGGGGAGGAGTCAGGTTGATGGTCGAATTCAGTGTTCGCACATGGCGCACTGCTGGTTTTTGAGAGGATTGGCATACATGGTGAGCATCATCTGACGCATGAAGGCCCGTTCGTCGTCGGTGATGCCGTTCACATCCACTTTTGCAAGCTGGGTGTCGATGTA
The DNA here is from genome assembly GCA_947178655.1 of uncultured Porphyromonadaceae bacterium. The sequence continues at coordinate 5,879 of CAMWZB010000040.1, read as the reverse complement.
GCTGTCGAATGCTTTCACGTCTGCGTCAGTGTATTTGTCGGCGTATGTCTGTGTGCCCGACTCCTCGTCGTGTGCTATGTAGTTGCAAGGATAGATGAAGTATCCGCAGTGTATAGAGCGGTCTATCAGCGAGCAGGCCTCATGCACCACTTGTGCGCGTCCTTCGGCATCCGAGCCGGCCAGTTTGTCGTTGATGCACGTGCCGATATGGAAGTGCACCCGTCCTTTGTGGCGCAGCAGGCCCGTCTCCATGCTGAAGAGGTCGTCGCGCTGGCTTTTCTTGAAGCTCGGGTCGCGGCGTCGGAGCAGGAATTCGCGTACTTTCAGGTAGTCGTTCGGGTCGTATTCGTAGGATATCGACACCGGCATGATGTTGAGTTCAAGGAGATTCTCTTTGCTGTCGCCCTTTCCTCCGAGCGAGAGCATTTTCACCACGCTCTCCTGGGTGAGGTCGTTCGAGTCTTTGGCGCGTCCTTCGCGCTGTGCTATCCATACCGACTCTTTCATCGTCCCGATAGCATAGTGGATATATGCCGAGAGATGCTGTGCCGCCTCAAGGGCTTCGCGGATGCCGGTGTCGCGCTTGACGATGAAGCTGCGGTTGAGCTTGACAAGATCGGTTATCCAGTCGAATATCAGCAGATTGTTGCCTATCGCCACCTGCGTCAGCGGGAGATGTTCGCGTATGAAGCAGAGATTCAGGAACGATGCGTCCAGCACGATGTCGCGGTGGTTGGTGATGAATGTATGAGCCTTCGATGTGTCAATTTTGTCCAGTCCGCTCATCGACAGGCCGTCTGTGGTCCGGGCGACGAGCAGTTCCAGAAACGGACCCATGATTTTGCGCTGGAAGTCCATCTGGCTTTTGACTGTGAGTAGTTTCTGTACAAACTGTTCATAGTCCACATCGGGCATCACGTAGCGTACGGCATGCTCGAAGCCGGGCTGACGGACCAACGAGGATATTTTCTCGTGGAAGAGGTGGTCGTCATATGGTCTTATATCGGCGAAATCATCATATTTCGGATGTTGTTCTTGTCTGTGTTGTGTCATGTCAGCTTGTGTTTTTTGCACTTGGGAATGAAACAAATAGCGATTGACTAAGGTTGTGATGAATTACTGTCTTGTTTGGGCTGAGCCGATGACGGCGGTATTTCGTCTGAGAGGACTCCGTCGGGTCTGATGTGCAGCGGCGGAAGAGCCGGCCGCTTGATGACGGTTATCGTGCGGCCTTTCTCGAGCATCAGTTCCTCCATCGCCTCTGGCACGCTGAAGATGTCGTCGGGTGATAGCGGTCGCATGTCTGCGTGCCACTTGAATTTCGGCAGATAGTAGAGGCTTTTCTTGGCCAGGAACAGAGGCGTGACAGAGCCGGTGGTCTGAGGCCACATCTTGATTCGCTCTGTGGTGCGGCCCTTGAAGTGAGCCTGAAGGAAGCTGCTTTCGGCGTTGACTATCTTGCTGATGGTAGAGTCGTTGTCCTCGGGGTACATTATGATTTCGACGTTGCCGTCGATGTCGAGCTGCTTCATCTCTCCGTTGTCGAAGTAGGCGGTCATCTTCTTGCCGCTGAGCTGGTTGTAGTGGTTGCCTTCGATGAGCTGAGCCGTGAAGGCCTGGTCAGGCAGTATGGCTCGGTCTATGGTCGAGTCATTAAGCTGCACCTCGATGATATTGCCCGATACCTGACGGTCCTCATTCCATATCACGGGGTTGATGTACATGCGCAGTGTCGAGTCCGACTGTGTGAACCGCATCGAGTCGCACACGCCCTGCATGTCATTGCGGAAGAACCGTACACGGGGGTAGAGCACTGCCACGTGGGTCGTGTCGATGCGTGTCCGTTCAGGCGTTCCTGCCACAGTATCGGCGGCTATGCGCACGGTGTCGTAGTGAGCTGTCGAACTGATGTAGCGTCCGTGAAGATAGAGGGTGTCGGGTTTTGAATACTCGAGAATCCTCGCCTGTCCTGTCGCGAACGAGCTGTCGGTCAGTTCGTTATAATATCCGTAGTCGGCCTGCAGCTGCACACTGTGGGCCGAGTCGGTCAGCACCATCGAGCCGAACGCTTCGCCGTAGCCCCGGGCACGGTCGTAGTAGATGGTATCGGCCGTTAGGGTCTGGTTCTGATTTGTTACGATGGTCGAGCGGTCGAAGAGCGTGGTGCGGTTGCCGTCAGTGTCGTATATGCCGAGGCTGGTGTATATGGTGCCGCGTGCGTTGAGAATCTCCGAGGGCGAGTGCAGCTCGGCTATGCGGGTGGCAGTGTTGTAGTACAGCGTGTCCGACCATATGTCGAGTGTGTCCGATGTGTTTCGCGAGTTCAGGTGCACGCCGGTGTAGAAGTTGGCCTCCTTGGTCGATGGCGCATATTCTCCATACATGGACGTCAGCGTGTTCGATGGATCGGTCAGAGTGCCGCCGGTTTCGTAGTAGCCAAGGTCAATGTGGAGGTCGTAGCAGAATACGTCCGTTTCAAGTTGTACGTCGCGGTTGATGAGCCGTACTTTCTTGCCGGGGTCGGCATAGAGTACGGCGAGTTCGGCCTCGCCGTCATAGTTCAGTTCGTCGGCGTAGACGAAAAGTGTGTCGCCTTGTTCCATGCTCACGTTGCCGAACGCATTGAGCGACTCTGTCTCTGAGAAGTAGTGCGCCGAATCGCACTTCATGATCATCCCTCCCTTTGTGAACACCACCGATCCCGTCAGTATCATGAACGAGTCCTGCGGGTGCTTCAGCAGCAGGTCGGCGTGGTCGAGGAATACGCGGTTGCCTGCAGTTCGGTCAGCTGTCGGTATGCTCGGCCGTATTTTCGGAGTCTCACGGCGGTCAGACGACGAGTATGCCACCGCCGCAGGGAGCAGCAGCAGTGCCAGCAGGAACGTCAATATGCCTGACTTGCCGTACACGGCTCAATGTATTGGTGCGGGGGCTCGGCCCGTTACTGATTGGCTGTCTTTATCCAGCCTTTGTGCTGGAAGTCGCAGCCGCGCCATCCGTCCTCCACGCGCACGTAGGTCGTGCGTATCTTGTCTGCGAGCCACTTGTCCACGATTTCCTGGCGGCGTGCATTTTCGTACATGTCCTTTATGGTCTGATAGTCATCTGACAGATTGGCCGTGTGTGCGTCAATACGGTCCGACAGCCGTACCATGGCCACAATCTCGCGGTTGCGTTTCGGGTCTACCATGATGAACGGCTTCGATATGTCGCCGGGCTGCATTTTGCCGATTTCGCGGGCTATCTCCTGCGGAAGTTCCGACATCTGGAAGCGAGTGGTGCCGTCGTGCTGATTCACCATCACACCGCGGCTCATGCGCGTGTCCTTGTCTTGAGAGACAAATCCGACAGCTTCCTCGAAGGACAGTTTCTTGTTGTCCACGATGTCCGTGCGCAGACTGTCGAGGCGCACCAGCGCGTCCTGAAGGTCTTTCTCGGCCACTTTCGGTTTCAGGAGTATGTGGCGCGCGTTTATGCGGTCGCCGCGCTTCTCGATGAGCTGTATGATGTGGAATCCGTATTCAGTCTCCACGATTTTCGACACCTTCTTCGGGTCGTTGAGGTTGAATGCCACAGCGGCGAATTCGGGCACGAGCTGGCCTCGGCCCATGAATCCCAGCTCTCCGCCACGCAAGTTCGAACCGTCCTCCGAGTAGAGGATGGCCAGGGTCGAGAAATCGCTCTCGCCGCGGTTCACTCGGTCAGCATAGTCGCGCAGACGGGCTTTTACGTCATCGATTTCCTGACGCGGAATCACGGGATTGATGGTGAGCACCTGCACTTCCACCTGCAGAGGCACGAAGGGTATGCTGTCGGCCGGAAGCCGGTCGAAGTATCGGCGGACATCCGACGGAGTCACTTTCAGATTCTTGGTCAGATTGTTGCGCACCTGCTGCACGCGCGAGCGGTTGCGCATGTTCGTGGCATAGTAATCGCGGATTTCCGCCATGGGCTTGCGGAAGTATTGTTCCACTTTCTCTCGCGAACCAAGGTTGGTAATCAGGTAGTTGAGCTGCGACTCCACCTGCATCTGCACCATTGATTCCTGTACCTCGATAGTGTCAAGGTCAGCCTGATGCAGGAACAGTCGCTCGATAGCAATCTGCTCTGGTATCACACAGTAAGGGTCGCCGGCGATGGGCGTGCGGTCGCTAAGCATCTCCTGATAAGCCTGCTCGATTTCTGACTTATATATCGGTTCGTCGCCGATCATCCATGCGACTTCTTCGATTACATTGTCCGATGTGCTTGCCCACAGTGTCATCCCGAGAGCAAGAGCCACAACTGCAAAAATGCTTTTTTTCTTCATAATATACCTTTAAGAAAGGGAACAATTGCAAAGGTACACCATTTTTCTCAAACGAGCCTTATTGTTAATGATTTTTATTATTTACGTCCAGATGCCTTTGCACAAAAATTTTGCAGACTGAGGAAATATTCTTACCTTTGCACCATGAAGCCCGAATGGCGGAATTGGTAGACGCGACGGTCTCAAACACCGTTGGAGCAATCCGTCCCGGTTCGATCCCGGGTTCGGGTACGTGCAAATCGGCAGATAATCATTCAGGATTGTCTGCCGATTTGTTGTTAGATGGCATCTAATAGACAGACTGCCTGCTGCTTGGAATCGCAGCAGGCAGTCTGTGTCTCGGAGCCGTCCGGTCGTGAATCAGACGGTCAGGATTTCCTTTTCTTTGGCAGCGAAGATTTCATCGATGCGTTTGAGGAACTTGTCGTGAATCTTCTGTACCTGAGTTTCAGCATCTTTCTCGATGTCCTCGGGCATTCCCTGCTTGATGGCTTTCTTGAGGCCGTCGATAGCGTCGCGACGGGCGTTGCGCACCGACACCTTGGCATTTTCTGCCTCGGCCTTGCACTGCTTCACCAGAGCCTTGCGGCGGTCTTCGGTCAGCGGCGGGATGGCAAGGCGGATTACTTCGCCGTTGTTCTCGGGAGTGATGCCCACTTCTGAGTTGATGATTGCTTTCTCGATGGCTTTGAACATGGCCTTCTCCCAGGGGGTGATGGCTATGGTACGGGCATCGGGCACGGAGATGTTGGCCACGTTCGAGACGGGCACTAACGAACCGTAGTACTCTACGCGAACGCCGTCAAGGATTTTGGCGTTGGCCTTGCCTGCGCGGATACGCGACAGGGTCTCGTCGAGATATGCCACGGCCATTTCCATCTTCTCGGTTGCCGGGTCGATATACGTTTTCGGATCTGTCATAATCAAGTGGTATTTTTATTGGTTCAGTAGACTAAGGTGCCGATGTTGTCTCCGCCGAGAACCTTGAGCAGGTTGCCGGGGGTGTCCATGTCGAATACGATGATTTTCATGCCGTTGTCTCTGCAGAGAGTCGTGGCGGTGAGGTCCATTATTTTCAGGCCTCGGTTGTAGATTTCGTCATACGATATCGACTCGAACTTCGTGGCTGTCGGATCCTTCTCGGGGTCGGCGGTGTAGATGCCGTCCACGCGTGTGCCTTTCAGCATCACTTCGGCTTTGATTTCTACGGCCCGGAGTGCGGCGGCTGTGTCGGTGGTGAAGTACGGATTGCCCGTGCCGCCGGCGATGATGGCTATCGTGCCGTCGGCTATGGTCTCGCATGCGCGTGCCGGACTGTACGGTTCGCCGATGGGGAACATGCCTATCGAGGTCAGCACGCGGGCTTTTGCACCGATGCTCTCGAGGGCCGAGCACAGAGCCAGTGAGTTGATGACAGTGGCCAGCATGCCCATCTGGTCGCCTTTCACCCGGTCGAAGCCTTTGGCAGCGCCTGAGAGGCCGCGGAAGATGTTGCCGCCTCCTATGACGATGCCGATGCCGGTGCCGGAGGCTGCGAGCTCCTTGATTTCGCGGGCATAGTCGCCCAGAC
>CAMWZB010000039.1 GCA_947178655.1 uncultured Porphyromonadaceae bacterium | reverse complement strand
CGCGCGGCGGCCGGGTTGTGGCCGATACCGAGAACCCGAGATTGTGGGTCCCCTTACTCATGATAGCGTTGATGATTGTTGATTTGCCGCAGCCCGACGGAGCTGCGACAACTATGATTTTTCCTTCTTTCATTGGTGTGTGGGGCGAAGTAGATCGTTGACTGTCTTTACAGGATTGAATGTCGATGCAGGCACTTCCACGAACACCGTCGACCAGTCGCTCATAGCGCCGTTCCAAAGCCCGGGAAGCTCAAGTGCGCGGAGGTCGCGACCTCCCGACGACTTCGACGAGATGAAGCCCGTCGCCGGGTCTACGTAGTCAGGAAGATTGTACCGGCTGCCGTCGGCACGCTTCAGATAGCATACCAGATCAACAGGATTGAAGAACCCGGCCTGCTTCATCATCTCGGCGTTCTCCGGTTTGCTCAGATCTATCTGCGTCGACTCGAGAATCTGAGGAGCCACCGACCGCCCGTCCGACGAGAATGCATTGTATGGGCCGCCCCCGGGCTCACCTTCGTTGCGGACCATGCCGCACACGCGCAGCGGACGGTCAAGGATGCGCCGAAGAGCATTCACTCGCTCAGCCAGAGGAAGCGACGCATCGAGGTCCTTCGACACATAGCACAGCGTGTTCTCGACGAATGCCGTAGCCTCCTCCACAGTTTCCTCTGTAGGATTGGACGTGAGCTCGCCCAGTAAATACTCCACATTGTCATGCACCAGCAGCAGAATGCCTCCGAGCAGCTTCTTGTTCTCGATTGTGCTGCCGCGGTGACTGTCAGTCACGACATTGTCGATATTTTTGACGAACACCACCGATGCGTCTATGTCGTTCAGATTCTCGATCAGAGCGCCGTGACCGCCCGGTCGGAAAACCAGACGCCCGGCCTCGTCACGGAAAAGTTCGTTGTCCGGAGTCACCGCTATCGTGTCGGTCGACGGCTTCTGCTCCGACAGGCTCACATCGTACTTGACACCGAACGCCGCCTCCATCTTGGGAAGAGCCTCAGAGAGTTTGGCCTCGAAGATTTCGCGGTGATTGGCCGATACGGTGAAGTGCAGGCGCACCTTTCCGCCTTTCGACGCTGCTGTCACGGCTCCTTCGGCCAGCTGCTCCTCCATCGCCGTGCGTACCGAGCCGTCTGCGTAGCGGTGGAATGTCAGAAGAGCCTTCGGAAGCTGTCCGTAGTTCAGGCCCTCGCCCTTGATGATAGCTGCCACCAGATCTTTGATGCGTCCGGCTTCGATAAGACTTTCCACAGTCGTACCATCGCCGTAAGCCTTGCCGACGGCCTGCTCGAGTTCTTCATAGAAAGCGAAGTCTTTGATTCGCTCCACAAGCTGAGCCACAGGGCTGCCTGCCGCAGGCACTTCTTCTTCGCCATTGACGAAAGCAAAGAGTGCCTTGAACATCCGCGATGCGGCACCCGACGCCGGTACGAACTTTACCACATCGCCGCCGTCCTCAAGAAAGCCTTCCCAGCGGTTAAGGGCGGCCTCGCGCAGATCTGAGTCTGCCGACAGCATCCCCGTACCGGGGGCCGAAGGCATGGCTATGCGGAGATATGGAAAACCTGTACGGAAGCGTTCGAGCTGTCCCTCGACAGTCTCGAGGCTGATGCCTTTCTCCTTGAGTTGCTCAAGGTCGGCGGGAGTAAATGAGTTCATCTGTATATAGTGTTTGTTAATTTCAATCGTTAAGCAAAAATAATGATTTCAGACGATGCCGCAAAAAAATTCCGCTCATCTGGGCGCGACCTCACGGCCGGAGACGGCTCAGATTGCACATCGGCCCTCGAGCCGCGACAGCAGCTCATCAGGCGTCAGGCCTTCCAGCGAATCGATGACCACATCGGCCAGCTCGCCCAACGACGAAGCCGGATTGGTCGTCGCCAGAGCCACCACACGCGCGCCCGACGCACGGCCCGCGCGAAGTCCGTTGAATGAATCCTCGAATACTATGGCACCCGATATGTCTGCGCCCAGGCGTGCCGCCGCTTTGATATAGCCTTCAGGGTCAGGCTTCGACCGCTCGACATCGGCGTCGGTGAGCACGCATCCGAAGAAATCGCGGAACCCCGGATGACCGGCGAACAGCCTGTCCATCTTCTTGGAGCCGCTGCTCGTCACGATTGCGCACGGTACGCCGGCATCCCGGAGAGCCTCCAGAAATTCTGTCACGCCCTTGAATAGCGGATACTCCATCGCTTCCTCCTTCTCGTAGAGCATCTTCATCACCTCAGCCTGCACATCGGGAGCAGGAAAGTATGTGTTGAGGATATTAGGCAGCGTAGTGCCCTTGATGCGGTGGGCGAAATTGTCAAGACCTGTCGGGAAGTGACGTTCTATCCCGGCCCAGATTTCCGTGTAAGTCCCCTCGGTGTCTGTCAGTACACCGTCGAGGTCGAAGAGAGCTGCTGTAATATGATTTGCCATAATCTTATATTTGTAATATTTCAACACCGTCTATATCCTCCAGTCGCGCCCGAAGCGCGGGAGCGCTGTCCCGGCGGATGCTCAGAGTCATGGAACAAGTGTTGTCGAATATCTGCGACACTATCGATGCATCGCCGTTCTTGGTGAGTTTCATCACATCGTTCATCGATATGTACGGAAACGTGAACGATATCTCCTCCATGCTGTGGCGCTCCTCGATGGTCGCGGCCTCAAGGGCCTCTCGGGCAGCCTCACGGTAAGCCGCGATGAGGCCCGACGTCCCGAGTTTGATTCCGCCGAAATAGCGCACCACCACGATTACCACGTCTGTAAGCTCGTATGAGTTGATTTGGCCGAGAATAGGCTTCCCGGCCGTACCCGACGGCTCTCCGTTGTCCGAACTCAGGAAATCTGACCGCGACTGACCGAGCATGAACGCCCAGCACACATGACGAGCATCGTAGTATTTCTTCTGATACGAGGCCACCACCGCCCGCGCCTCCTCTCGGGTCGTCACAGGATGGGCGAAAGCCAGAAAACGGCTCATCTTCTCCTTGTAAGTCGCCTCCGAAGGCGCCACGATGGTGCGGTAGTTGTCTGCCATATATCAGTAAGTATGCGATTCCTCGTTAAGCTCCTGACTCGTAAGAGGAGTGGCGTTCATCTTCCGCCATACGTACCATATGTACCCGATGACGAACGGTATCAGCACCGATACCACACTCATCACCTTCAGGGTGAACAGCGTCGACGAACTGTTGGCTATCGTCAGCGATGACTGAGCGTCGGTCGTCGACGGAAGATAAGCCGTTCCGCCATAGCCTGCTATGCTGAACAGCACTATCACCACAGCCACCGTGCCCGCTCCGGCGTACCATATGCCCGAGCGCCATTTCCGGTCGAACGCCGTGCGGCCTATCCCGTACAGCACGGCCACAACCCCTGCGACGAACACCACCGAGAGCCACCACATGCCCGTGATATTATGGAAGTAGATGCAATCCTCGGCCACAAAGTGTCCTGCGGCATCGGCCCGGTAGCCCGGTGCAAGCATCAGCACCACAGTGAACGTCACGAACAGCACCGCGAATATAAGCCCGTTCCAAAGCGTGCGTCGGCGCATACGTGCGCCGAACTCGGCGCCCCCGTCGATATTGTTCACAAAGTAAAGCGAGCCGAGCGTACGCGCCAGGAAGAACACCGTCACACCAAGAAGCATCGTCTTGAGAGTCAGCACGCTCTGAAGGGCCGGAGCTGACGACCACTGCGATATCACCGGCGACGACGGGTCAAGAAGATTGGCTCGGTTCACCGTGAACGGACCGCCGAAGAAAAACAGGCCCACCGCTACGCCTAAAAGAACACATCCCAAGAATCCGTTGCACAGCAGACACCCGTCGTAGAAACGCGTGCCGTAGATATTGCCCTGCTTGCGTCGGAACTCATAGCTGAACGCCTGGATGACAAAGCTCAGAAGTATCAGCATCCAGAGCCAGTAAGCACCTCCGAAACTGGTCGAGTAGAATAGCGGAAATGCCGCGAAGAACGCTCCGCCGAACACCACAAGTGTCGTGTAAGTGAATTCCCACTTGCGGCCGAGAGAGTTCACCATCAGCTGGCGATCGCTTTCGTTGTCGCCGCTGTAGAGCATCGACTGTCCGCCCTGCACGAATAGCAGGAATACAAGGACGCCGCCGAGCACTGATATCAGAAGCCACCAGTAGGCTTGAAGTATTTCGAGTGTTTCCATAGTTGCTTAGTGTTTGGGATTTTCGATATCGCGTTTGGTCGACTGGCTGATGAAGCGGAGCATGATGCTCATCTCTGCTATAAGCAGACCGGTGAAGATTGCTGCGAATATCCAGAATGTGGTCTGAACCCACGACTCGCTGATGCCCGAGATGGCCGCAGTCGTAGGCATCAGGTCCTGGATCACCCAGGGCTGGCGGCCCACTTCGGCGACTATCCACCCTGACTGGCTGCAGACCCACACTACCGCTATCGACACAATGCCGAGCAGACACATCCACTTGTGCTCGAGCACGCGGTGGCGCCGGTAGCTCAGGAAGAGAACACCAAGAAGGAACACAAGAAGATACCCGCCGGCCATCACCATCACGCGGAACGAATAGAACGTCAGCCCGACATTCGGAACTGCCGCTTCAGGCGACGGCAGATACCCGTAGCCGAAATTGCTGAAATAAGCCTTCACTCGCGATGCAGCCTGCTCCATGCCGGCTGTGTCGCCGGCCTTGCGGGCTGCCTCGTAGTCGCCTAACGCCTTGCGGGCCTCCTTGCCCATGGCCATACGGTCGGCGTACGACGGCCCGTGTATAGAGTCGCCGTCAGCGTTCACCGTCACCCCGTCGATGATATCATCGATGCCCGGAACGAACCCCGTCGTGTTCCCGTATACGAGCAGCGACAGTCCGTAGGGGATATCTATGCTGAATGACATCGGAGCTTCGGCCGTCCGGCTGCTCTCAGGCTTCAGAAAGCCGACCCCCGTCAGCGACTGCCCGGCGCTGCCTCTGTACAGGCCCTCCATCGCAGCAAGTTTCATAGGCTGCACTCGGGCCACCTCGACTGCCGACCCGTGGCCCGTCCACAGTGTCATGATTATGCCGGCCACGCCTACCCATGCGCCCACGCGTATCGAACTCTTGGCCGCTTCGACGTTGCTCCGGCGCAGCAGAAGCCAGCTGCTGACTCCTGTCACGAACACGCCGGCAAGCGTCCAGCCGCTGAACACCGCATGGAAAAACTTATTCACAGCCACCGGACTGAACGCCACCGACACGAAGTCGGTCATCACATTGCGCATCTGGGCCGGATCGAAGTCACATCCCACCGGATACTGCATCCACGAATTGGCCACAAGTATCCAGTAGGCCGACAGCGACACTCCCAGAGCCGTCAGCCACGACGATGCAAGGTGGAACCCGCGGCTCACCTTGTTCCAGCCGAAGAACATCACTGCTACGAACGTCGCCTCCATGAAGAACGCAAGTATACCCTCGATGGCAAGCGGAGCTCCGAAGATATCACCGACGAACCAGCTGTAGTTCGACCAGTTGGTCCCGAACTCGAATTCAAGAATAAGGCCCGTGGCCACTCCGCAGGCGAAGTTGATGCCGAACAGAGTCATCCAGAACTGTGTGATACCCTTCCACCGCACATTGCCCGTGCGCACGTAGATTGTCTCCATCACTGCCACGATCACCGAAAGGCCTATCGTAAGCGGAACGAAGAGCCAGTGATACATGGCCGTCAGCGCGAACTGCGCGCGCGACCAGTCGACTACTCCTAACAAATCATTCATAATAGTGTATAGTATAAAACGTTGTTTATTGATTCGTATCTGTTGAGATTCCGCTTACGTCCGACAGCGACACCCTCACTGCCGCGGCCCGGTCTGCGTCGTTGTCATACTCCCTCTCCAGAATGTCCGGAAAGAAGAAGAGCTTCAGCACCACAAGGAACAGAACAAGTTTCACGATAATCAGCGCCCACAGACTGCGTCCCACCGTCATATTGCGGAAGCCGTCACGGTAGAGCGCCCATATCCGCTCCGCTAACCCTCGAGCCATGATGCTATATCTTCGGAGGTATGTTGGTCGTGATGCCTTCTGTGACCTTAGACGCCGGCTGTCGGCTGATCAGTGAGTGGTCCGGTGCCTTCATCTTCACCTTCAGTTCGTCGAACCCCTTGCCGTACACTCCGTTGACATTGGCCTGGGTCGTGAACGCGTCAGGATCTATCGACTTGATGATGCGTGATATCGTCACTGATTCAATCTTGCGGCACATCACCATAAGAACCTTCACCTCCTGCTTCGAGTACCACCCCATACCGGTCAGGACTGTGCATCCGCGGTGTGCCTCATTGTTGATTGCTGTTGCGATTTCCTCCCATTTCTTCGAGAAGATTGTGAACTGCACCGCCTGGCGGTTGGTGTTTATCACCATGTCGGCCATGTAAGAGGCAAGCACAAGAACGACAAAACCGTACACCACCTTGTCCGGCTGGTGGAATATCAGGAAAGACGACGATATGATGATGCAGTCCGAGTAGAGCATCATACGGCCTATAGTCACATTAGTGTACTTCGACACCATCGCCGCAACAATATCCGTGCCGCCGCTCGAACCATTGTGCGTGAACGCTATACCCACTCCCATGCCCGCGCACGCTCCGCCGATTACGACATTCATGAACGGGTCATGAGTGAATCCGTTCGCCAGCAGCGGCTGGAAGATACCGACAAAGACTGATATCATCGTGGCTCCGTAGATAGTCCCGAGCACGAACTGCTTCCCGACCACCTTGTACGCTATAGCAAGTAGTACCAGATTCAGAGCATACTGCGAGATGGCTACCGGGATGCCCGTCAGAAAATAGATGATGGTCCCGATACCGGCAAGACCGCCGATGACCACCTTCTCCGGCAGGATGAAGCCGCAGAACCCGAAGGCATAAAGCGCCATGCCGAAGGTGATGAAAAAGTAATCGCGCCCTACGCGCCATAATTTCGATGTCTCGATACCCATTGTCGTTTGATTGATGGACTCTATATATATGTGTTGATTCGGCAAATTTAGCGAAAAAATCGTGTATTTCGAATAATCACATGCTTTTCTCGCTTCAAAATCTGTTTTTATTTATACCTTTGCAATGATAATACGTAATAATATGATAGTAAACACAGCACGTTTCGTCGTCAGCAACACCGACTACAGGAAGTGCCCTCCTGAAATCAGGCACGAATACGCTTTCATCGGGCGGTCTAACGTCGGAAAGTCCTCTCTTATAAACATGCTCACCGGCCGAAAAGGTCTCGCCATGACATCTTCTACCCCCGGAAAGACGATGCTCATCAACCACTTCCTGGTGAATGACTCGTGGTACATAGTCGACCTCCCCGGATACGGATATGCTCGTAGAAGCCAGGCCGACCGATTCAGGCTCGAAGGCATCATCAAGAGCTACATCCTTGGCCGACAGCAGATGACAAACCTATTCGTCCTCATCGACAGCCGCCACAAACCTCAGAAGATTGACCTCGAATTCATGGAGTGGCTCGGCGAGAACGGAGTCCCGTTCAGCATCGTATTCACAAAGACCGACAAGCAGTCGGCAACAGCCACCGAACGCCAGATAAGCCAGTACCTTACCACCCTGCTCGAAACATGGGAGGAACTTCCGCCCGTTTTCCGGACTTCGAGCGAGAAAGGCGTCGGCCGCGACGAACTCCTCGCATACATCGAGCAGCTCAACCGCCTGCCGCTCGTTTCCGCCGAGTGACAGCCGCATGACCGCAGCTCGCCCGGCTGTCTGACTGTATAATCCGGCTCCCCCTGAAAAAAGAATAGAGGCAAACTCCCGTATGGGGTTTGCCTCTATTTAGTATTTAGTGCGACGGTGATTGATTAGCCGTTGTACTTCTTCATGATGGCGATGAGATCGAGCACCTTGTTCGAGTAGCCGATTTCATTGTCGTACCACGAAACAACCTTTACGAAGGTGTCGGTCAGATATACACCTGCGTTGGCGTCGAAGATCGAGGTCAGGGCGCAGCCGAGGAAGTCGCTCGATACGACTGCTTCTTCTGTGTAGCCCAGTACACCCTTGAGTTCGCCTTCTGCTGCTTCCTTCATGGCTGCGCAGATAGCTTCCTTCGATGCGGGAGTGTTGAGGTTAACGGTGAGGTCAACTACTGATACGTCGAGGGTGGGGAC